>CAZOLU010000107.1:0-10788 GCA_964580485.1 uncultured Saprospiraceae bacterium
ACTGCTTTTGGAACAAAAATACTATTTTTAATTTTCATTTACCAATGAATTCCGTGTAGAGCCATGAATTTCTTATAATACTTCCTCACTTTTTTTGTATTTTATGCTGTTGTAGCCCCTTAGTAAACGGCTGAAATTTGAAATGCTATTATATTGTAGCCCAACCCCTATATCCTCGGTCAATAGACAAGGGTATCTTTATTTACCTACAAAATGCAGAAAAGACGTAATTTTCTAAAAAAAATGACGGCACTGGCTGGATCGCTATCGCTTGGAACTCTATCTCAGGAGTTGATAGCCCAAAATACAGCAGATGCCCTAGAGCAATTGCATCGTTTAACCTTGCAGGATGCCATTCAAGAGGAAGAACTCTGGCGTTATGTACAGCAGGCCTATACCACCAACTCCAACCTGATTAACCTCAACAATGGAGGGGTATCTCCTCAGCCCAAGTCGGTACAAGATGCCGAGCGACGCTACTTAGAGCTGGCTAATGAAGCCCCCTCTTATTATATGTGGAGAATCCTGAATAAGAATATTGAGATCGTTCGTAGTCGTTTGGCAAAATTGGCAGGCTGCTCGGCAGAGGAATTGTGTTTAAACCAAAATACCACAGAAGGCATTCAAACGGTGCTAATGGGAATGGACTGGAAAGCCGGAGATGAAATTATTGTTAGCAAGCAAGACTACTCTACCGTCAAAGTGGGCTGGGAATACTTGCAAAATCGCTATGGGGTCAAGCTGATTTGGTTGGACTTAGATGTTCCTTTTGTTAATGACAAGGCCTATGTCGATGCTTTTCTCAATGCTTTTAGTCCCAAAACTAAACTCATTAACCTAACTCAAATTATCAACTGGAATGGGCAGATGGTTCCAGTTAAAACCATTCGGAAAATATGCGAAGCAGCTCGCAAACGAGGAATCTTTAGCTTGGTAGATGGTGCGCATGCCTTTGCTCAGCTCGATTTTAAGATCCCTGATTTGGGCTGTGATGCCTTTGCTAGTTCCCTGCACAAATGGCTTTGCGCCCCCTTTGGTACGGGAATGCTTTATATTCGCAAGGAGATGATCCCCAGGCTATGGTCTTTGATGCCCAGTGGAAAAGAGCAGGTCTCTGATATCCGCAAGTTTGAACACCAAGGCACTCGATCTTTTGCGAAAATTAGTGCCATTGGGCAAGCTATCGATTTTCATGAGATGATTGGCATTCAATTAAAAGAAAAAAGATTGCGATATTTGCAAGAGTACTGGACCAAGGCACTTAAAAAGGAAACTGCTGTTTTAATTCATCACCCCCAAAAAGCATCGCATAGTTGTGCTATTGGGTTGTTTGAAGTTGAGGGGTTTTCTGTTCAAGAACTTCATCAGCAACTTTTCAACAAATACAGCATTCATACGGTTGCTATAGAAGTAGAAAATATGATTGGTGTTCGAATTTCACCGAATGTGTATACCAAAATATCAGATTTAGATCGTTTGGTAGAAGCCGTTCAGGAAATTATAAAAAATAGAAAATGAATAAATTAACAATTGGTTATTCCCCTTGTCCCAACGATACCTTCATTTTTGATGCCATGATTCATGGGAAAATTGACACAGAAGGCTTGGAGTTTGAGGTAAAATTGGCAGATGTAGAGGAGTTGAACCAAGGGGCCTTGAAAGGGCGTTTGGATATCACTAAATTGAGCTACCATGCTTATACTCAGCTCTTTGAGCAATATGTCCTATTGCGGGCAGGTTCTGCTTTGGGCAATAACTGTGGACCTCTTTTAGTAGCAGCTCGTCCTTTTGAAAAAAATGAAGTGAATCAAGCAAAGATTGCGATTCCTGGTCGCTATACTACGGCCAATTTTTTAATGAGTTATGCCTTTCCTCAGGCAGAAACCCGAACAGAAATCTTATTTTCAGAGATTGAAAAAGCTGTATTGAGTGGAGCTGTGGATCTAGGGGTCATTATTCATGAAAATCGCTTTACCTACCATGAACGAGGATTGCATAAGGTGATGGATTTGGGAGCACATTGGGAGCAAAGTACGGGTCTGCCAATTCCTTTGGGGGGAATAGTGGTAAAAAGAAGTTTGGATAAAGCCTTGCAACAAAAAATTGATAGAGTATTGCGCAGATCAGTTGAATTTGCATTGAATCACCCGATGGAAAGTATGGGCTATGTGGGACAGCACGCTCAGGAAATGGACCCCAAGGTGATGCAACAACATATTCAACTCTATGTGAATGATTTTACCGTTGATTTTGGCAAAAAAGGAGAAGCCGCTATTTTAAAACTATTTGAGACTGTACATCACAATAATTCATATAGCCGTATTCCGCTTTGGTTAGAATCCTAATAATTGATGAAGATAGACGACACCTATAAAACAATAGCAGCCCCTAGCCTTGGAGAATACAAAGAAAAAGGTAGTAAATTCATTGCTCTAGCTTATGAAGTGGAGAATGAGGAGGAGATCAAACACTATCTAGAGGAGCTGAAAAAAGAGCATTTTAAAGCTCGGCATCATTGTTATGCCTGGCGACTTGGGCAAAGCAAGGATAATTATCGGGCAAATGATGATGGTGAACCCTCTAGTACTGCAGGGCGACCTATCTTAGGGCAAATTGATAGTTTTGGATTAACTAACCTGCTCATTGTTGTAGTACGCTATTATGGGGGGACTAAATTAGGAACTTCTGGTCTGAAAAATGCGTATAAAACGGCAGCAAGAGCGGCTTTAGAGCTAGCGACCATCGAAGAAAGAATCATAAAGTCCAAGTTTCTCCTCAGCATTGACTACCCTCAATTGAGTGATGTAATGAACTTCCTCAATCAGGAAAATATTGAGATTATGGATAGTGAATATACCAATGAGCAGGTGCTACTAAAACTAAGTATTCGAAACAGCTTCATTGATTTTCTTTTAGAAGAAGCTAGAGAAAACTGGGAACATTCCAAAATTGAAGCGATTTCATGAAGCCATTGCTAATCCTCATATCTATCTGCTTTGGATTTTTCCATCTGCAAGCCGCTGTACTCAAAGGAAAAGTCTACAACCCTAAAGGGGAAGTGCTAGCCTTTGCATCCGTTTATATTCAAGGCACCACTATCGGCACCACTACTAACGTAGAAGGAGAATATTACCTAGAGTTAGAACCTGGCACCTATCAGATCATCTACAAATATGTGGGCTATCAGCAAAGCTTGATTGAAATCCAAATCGGGCAGGAGGATCTTGTGCAAGATGTAGAACTTCAAGCTCTTGATGTGGAACTAGACGAAGTAGTAGTTGTTGGTGGAGAAGATCCAGCCTATCCCATTATTCGCCAAGCCATTAAAAAACGAAAGTATTATCTCCATCAGCTAAGTGCTTATAGTTGTGATGCTTATGTGAAAGGTACACAATATGTGAAAGATATGCCTGAGAAATTTATGGGGCGCTCTTTAGGTGAATTTAGAAAAGGACTAGACTCTACGGGTAGTGGAATTGTATATCTTTCAGAATCTGTGGCCAAGTTGTATTTTGAGGATAAAAAGTACAAGGAAATTATGATTTCCTCTAAAGTCAGTGGCGATGACAATGGCTTTAGCTTTAACTCGGGGGTGGCGATGAGTGAATTTAATTTTTATCAAAACCAACTAAGCCTAGGCGATTCCAAGCTGCTTTCCCCTATTGCCAAAACTGCCTTGCTTTCCTACAAATATCAACTCTTGGCAAGTTTTGAGGATGACGGTCGATGGATTCATAAAATTAAGGTGATTCCCAAAAACCCTCTAGGACAGCTTTTTCATGGAGTGATTTACATTGTAGAAGGGGAGTGGTGTATTCATTCTACGGCCTTGAGAACTACGGGAAAGGCAGCAAACATCTCCATGCTCGACACCGTAGAGTTTCGACAATTACATCTACCAGTACAAGATAGCATTTGGCGACTTTTCTCTCAGGAAGTAGAGTTTGAGATGAAGATCTTTGCCGTCAAATTGGCAGGGCGTTTTACAGGAGTGTTTCACAACTACGAGCTTCAACCCAAGTTTGGAGAGCAGCTTTTTGGGGCAGAGGTGTTTAGAGTAGACGAAACCGCCAATCAGAAAGACTCTATCTATTGGGATAGCATCCGCCCAGTACCTTTGACCACTGCTGAAGTCAGAGAATATCAACTCAAAGATTCCTTACAGCAAATCTGGAAATCCAAGGCCTATCAAGATTCTATTGATCGAATCAATAACCGCCCTGGCTTGGGAATGTTACTCAGTGGCTATACCTTTCGGCGCAGCCATAAAAACTGGCGCATCAGTATACCTTCTCCCATTCGTAGCATTCAATTCAATACCGTACAGGGTTGGTATGGACATTTGGAAGCCACCTTTTTTAAAGGCTTTGATGAGCAGCAAAGTGCTTGGATGGATCTGCATGGAGAGCTGGAATATGGCTTGGCCGATCGGCAGCTTAGAGGCTATGCCCGATTTAGGTACAAGTTTAATGACATCAATGATGCCCGTATAGAGTTGGAGGCTGGGCGGCGCAGCGCCCAATACAATCGAGCCGAGCCTATTGGACCATTGGTCAACTCGCTCTATTCCCTTTTGCTGAATTGCAATTACATGAAACTCTACGAGCGGCAGTATCTCAGAGCAGAATATATGCAACGTGTGTTGAATGGAGTATTGGTTTTTGCACAATTGGAATATGCCCAACGACGAGCATTGCTGAATAATACCGATTATAGTTGGTCGAGAGGCGAAGGAAGCTATTTTTCCAATCAACCCCTAGATTTTGAAGATCCCCCTTGGGTGGATATTCCAGCTTTTAGCACACATCAACTCCTCCGGTTTGACCTATTCTTACGCCTGCGCTTTGGGCAGAAATTCGTAAGCTACCCTAAAAGACGCTTTCATTTAGAGTCTAAGTACCCTGAAATTTGGATACAGTACTCTAAGGGAATTCCGATTTTAGGAGCAGATATGGATTTTGATTATTTGGGAATGACCATTCAAAAAGAGGAGTGGAGCCTTGGTGGAATGGGATTGCTAACTGCCCGAGCCAAAATAGCATTTTTCCCCAACAACAGTCAAATGGAGTTTATGGATTATATGCATTTTTCGGGGAATCAGACCATCTATGCAAAATCGAGTCAGCATTGGCGAACCTACCAACTTATGCCCTATTATCAATTTAGTACTAACCAATGGTTTGCAGAAGCACATTTACAGCATGATTTTAATGGAGTGCTTTGGAATAAACTTCCTCTACTCAAACACTTAGGTTTTGAAGTCGTTGCAGGTTATCACTACCTATATACGGCTGAGCAGGGCAATTATATGGAGTTTTCCTTGGGCTTGGATCGCTTGGGTTGGAAACTTTTGCGCTTTGGGCGTATAGATTTTGTGACCGCCTACCAGCCAGGTCAACGGCCAAGGTTAGGAGTGGTCTTTGGGATTGATTTCAGTTTGTAGCTGAACCCTATTGTGACTAAAACTGTTTCTCTATCTCAAGCTTAACCCTTCAAAAACCTTTTCTATGAACTTTTGTAGCAATTGTGGTAGTGACCAACTCCATTTTAAAATCCCTAAAGGCGATAATCGTCCTCGTTTTATCTGCAACAACTGTAAACAGATTCACTACCAAAATCCTAAAATTGTAGTAGGTTGCCTACCTTTTTATGAAGATCAACTGTTGCTTTGTAAAAGAGATATCGAACCCCGGAAAGGCTTTTGGAACCTTCCCGCAGGATTCATGGAAAATGGCGAAACCGTAGAAGAAGGGGCTATGCGAGAGGTTTGGGAAGAAGCAAAGGCTAAGGTAGAATTACTGCATTTGCATACCATTTTTAATATTATTCATGTTAATCAAGTCTACCTACTTTTTTTAGCCAAACTTGAGACACCTGACTTTGGAGCAGGCGACGAAACCTCTGCTGCTCAGCTCTTTAAACTCGATGAAATTCCCTTTGATCAGTTGGCTTTCAATTCCAATAAATTTGCCATTCAGCGCTATATAGATAACCCCAAGAATATAAAGGTGCAAATTGGTCGTTATAATCGGACTTTCTGACCTCAAAAACTTCTAGAAAAGACTGGCAAAAACCATAAAAAAGTTGTATCTTTATCATCCGTCTGCTGATATTTTTAATCCCCGTTGTTTGATTACTTAATTCATAAAACTCAACACCAAAAATCGGTGCAGCAGATTAAAGTACAACATTATGGAAGAAAATAAAGAGCATTTAGAGGACACTGTTCTCGAAGATCAGAACAAAGATTATGGTGCGGATAATATTACCGCATTAGAGGGACTCGAAGCTGTACGTATGCGTCCTGGTATGTATATCGGTAGTACCGATGCTAAAGGCTTGCATCATATGGTTTGGGAAGTTTTAGACAATTCTATTGATGAGCATTTGGCGGGCTATTGTGATTCGGTTGAAATTGCCATACATAAAAACAATTCCATCAGTGTACAGGATAACGGACGAGGCATTCCGGTAGGCATGCATCAAAAACTTCAAAAATCAGCATTAGAGGTGGTGATGACTGTGCTACATGCTGGGGGTAAATTTGACAAGAAAACCTATCAGGTCTCTGGTGGTTTGCATGGAGTAGGGGTCTCTTGTGTCAATGCCCTATCTTCATACCTTAGAGCAGAAGTACATCGTGAAGGGGGAATCTTTACACAAGAATATGCTGCTGGAATCCCTCAAAATGCTGTAGAGCGTATTGGCGATAGCGACAAAACAGGTACCAAAATCACCTTTTTGCCCGATGCTACTATCTTTTCAGAAACCATCTATATCTATCAAAATTTAGCTAAACGCCTGAGGGAACTATCCTTCCTAAATAAAGGTTTACGCCTCACGATTACCGATGAACGAGAAGTACTCGAAGATGGTAGCTACCTAACAGAAACTTTTTATTCACAAGGTGGTTTGAAAGAGTTTGTCAATTATGTTGATGAAAATAGCAATAGACAAGTGTTACTCCCCGAACCGATTCATGTTACTGGTGAGGAAGATGGAGTGTTTGTAGAGGTGGCGTTTCAGTATAATGATTCTTATCGTGAAACTTTACGCTCTTATGTCAATAATATCAGTACAATTGAAGGAGGAACCCATGTGTCTGGATTCCGCAGAGCTGTAGGGCATGAGTTGAAAAAGTATGGCGAAGTTAATGATATTTTTACGAAAGCAAAGATCAAGGTTTCTGGGGAAGATTTTCGAGAAGGCTTATCTGCGGTCATTGCTGTAAAAGTACCTAATCCCGAGTTTAAAGGGCAAACCAAAGGTGAATTGGGAAATCAGGAAGTGTCTACCATTGTATCTGCCTGTGTGCGACGCATCTTTGCAGCCTACCTAGAAGAAAATCCTTCTATTGCCAAACTTATTATTGATAAGGTCATACTAGCTGCCCGGGCTCGAAATGCTGCTCGTAAAGCACGAGAAATGGTGCAACGCAAGAGTGTGTTAAGCGGAACTGGCTTGCCTGGAAAACTTGCGGACTGTTCTTCTAAAGATCCTGGTGTTTCTGAAATTTATCTTGTAGAGGGTGACTCTGCAGGAGGAACGGCCAAGCAGGGACGTAGCCGAGAGTTTCAAGCTATTTTGCCACTACGTGGTAAAATTCTGAATGTAGAAAAGGCTTTGGAGCATAAAATATATGATAACGAAGAGATTAAGAATATTTTTACGGCTCTTGGTGTACGCATTGAGGATCGTGATGGCGAACGGGTACTGAATATTGATAATTTGCGCTATCATAAGGTGATTATTATGTGTGATGCGGATGTAGATGGTAGCCACATTGTTACCTTGATTCTGACCTTCTTCTTCCGCTTTATGCGACCCTTAGTCGAAAGTGGATATATCTATATTGCAGCACCACCACTCTATCAGGTACGCAAAGGAAAACGTGCTATCTATTGCTGGACCGAAGAGCAGCGTATGATGGCAGTTACGGAATTGGGCGGAGAATCTGGAGTAAGTGTGCAACGATACAAAGGACTAGGGGAGATGAATGCGGAGCAACTTTGGGAAACTACCATGGACCCCGAATCTCGTACCTTGCGTCAGGTACAAATCGAAGATGCGGAGATGGCTGATGAAATCTTTAGTATGCTGATGGGAGATGAGGTGCCTCCTCGCCGCAAGTTCATTGAGGACAATGCAAAGTATGCGAATGTAGATGTATAAAAGGCTGTTCGTAGAGAAAAAATAAAAGCAGACTGCTCTAAAATTGGGCAGTCTGCTTTTTTATTTTTTAAACTTCTATCCTTTTTTCAGAACAAGACAAGTTTAACGCTTAAAACAGCTTAGGTTGATCTTTTGTTTCTTCTTGGTCGGCTTTCTCCAGATTTTGTTTTGTAGCATTCGAAATACTAGGGCTGATATCTTTAACCTCTTTGAGTTTCAGATCACTAAGTTTGGTGCCAATCGCCTTCCATCCCATAACATCACTAATGCCTTTCAAGCTCAATTCATTTTCAATGCTTTTCTTCCCCTCCTTTACCGTGAAGGAGATTTTAGGATCAGGATGACTACTCAAGTAATAGAGCACAGTGCTCCGGTGTTTATTGGGTAAGAAGTCAAATCTAGAATTTAGCGTACTGGTTTCCACAAGGAATCGTTTGATATACGTAGCCTTTCTCGTTCCATCATAATAAACCACCGTAATCGCTTTTTGAGGATCATACTGTTCAATATGCACCAAATCTTTTGGCTCAAAACGATTGAGCAGGTCATAATCTGTCATTTCATAACTACCATCGTTATAAAAGGCGATAATACGATCTTCTTCTTCAAATTCACCTAGTAATTCTCCGTACTCATTGGTATTCAAACGTCCGGTTTCAGGTTCAAACCAGATTTTTAATGCCCCTAAGGTAGATTCTCCTTTACGCTTAACCGTAATTTTACGAATAGGATATTTGGTAAGCATATTCCCTCTTGCACTACGTCCTTTTACCGCAAGCTCTGCAAAATCATATTCTAGCTCTTTGTTTTTAGCTTTACAAGATTGCGTTAATTGAATATGAATAAGCTCTGCCTCTCCATTAGGGTTAGCGGAAAAGTGCAGGATACGGGCTTTTTCTACCTTATTGGCAATAGGGTACTGACGATCTCGAGTAATGGCCTTGACCGCGAAACGCTTAACATAATTTACCCCCTTGTCCAAGTCAGCATAAGCAATATTATATATCATTCGATCATCCCCCTTTTTCCAAACCGCTACATGAAGCGGGTTTTTCCCGATAAATACCTTCTCTTGGATTTTGGTTACCATATAAGTGCCATCTCGATGAAACACAATGACATCATCTAAATCCGAACATTCTTCTACAAACTCATCTTTCTTCAACCCATAGCCCATAAAACCTTCTGCACGATTGACATAAAGCTTGGCATTGTTAATCACTACGGTAGCAGCTTCGATGTTGTCAAAGGTCGTAATATCTGTTTTACGAGCTCTATCCTTACCAAACTCTTTGAGGAGATCTTTGTAATAATTGATGGCATAATCTACTAAATGTTGTAAATGATGACGAACTTCCTTGAGTTCTTCTTCAATCTTACGAATCAGTTCATCTGCTTGAAACTTATTAAACTTGGAAATACGTTTAATTTTGATCTCTGTAAGCCTAACAATATCTTCTTCAGTAACTTCTCTAATGAGGTCTTTGACAAAAGGCTGAAGTGCCTTATCTATGGTTTCAATAACCGCCTCCCAAGTTTCACATTCTTCAATTTTTTGGTAGATCCGATTTTCAATAAAAATCTTTTCTAAAGATGCAAAATGCCATTTATCTTCTAATTCTTTCTCCCTAATCTTTAACTCCCACTCTAAAAGGTCTTTAGTTTGAAAGGTATTTAACTCTAGTAATTCATCCACCGTAAGGAAAACGGGTTTTTCATCCTTAATTACACAAGCATTTGGCGAAATAGAGACCTCGCAATCGGTGAAGGCATAAAGCGCATCTAGGGTCATCTCGGGAGAAGTGTTGGAAGGGAGCTGGATAATAATTTCCACATCCTTAGCGGTATTGTCTACAACCTTCTTGATTTTAATCTTATTCTTAGCATTAGCTTTCAGTATACTATCAATTAGGCTATTGGTGGTACAACTGTAAGGGATTTCACGAATAGCTAAGGTTTTTCGATCTACAATATCAATTTTAGCACGAAGGCGTACTTTTCCCCCTCGTTTTCCTCCATTATAATTGCTAAAATCAGCCATCCCACCCGTATCAAAGTCGGGGAGGATCTTGGTTTTCTTACCTTTGAGAATGTCAATAGATCCCTGAATGAGTTCTACAAAATTATGCGGTAGGATCTTGGTGGCAAGCCCAACCGCAATACCTTCTACTCCTTGAGCGAGTAATAAAGGAAACTTGACTGGAAGGGTAACAGGCTCTTTTTTACGCCCATCGTAAGAGTACTGAAAATGAGTAGTTTTGGGGTTGAAAACTACCTTTTTAGCAAATTTAGAAAGGCGAGCTTCAATATAACGAGCCGCCGCAGCTCGATCCCCCGTACGATTATCTCCCCAGTTCCCCTGGCAGTCGATCAAGAGATTTTTTTGTCCCAAATTGACCAGAGCATCTCCAATCGCTGCATCTCCATGTGGGTGATACTGCATGGTCTGTCCAATGATATTGGCTACTTTGTGAAAACGCCCATCATCCATCGTAAACATCGCATGCAAAATACGCCTTTGTACAGGTTTGAGCCCATCTTCATAGGCGGGTACAGCTCGTTCTAAAATTACATAAGAAGCATAATCAAGAAAATAGTCCCGATACATATTCCTCA
>CAZOLU010000108.1:0-1532 GCA_964580485.1 uncultured Saprospiraceae bacterium
CTCCTACTATATCAAAAAGGCAAAATTGCCGCTTAATATTTAACGAAGTATTGGTATATGCACAACAGCCCGAAAAAATATCGGTCTACTTTAAAACTGGGCAATCTCAGCTCAGTGCAGAAGCGAAAGCCGAGTTAAAAGCATTTGCAGAAAAGATAAAGGTATACACGGATTATGAGTTAGAACTCAAAGCATATACCGACGATGTAGGGTCTATTCAATATAATAAGACTTTATCTGAGCGAAGAGCTCAATCTGTAGAACGTTTCTTACAAGCACAAAATATCCAACCCAAAAAATCCACAGTAGAGGGGTTGGGAGAGTTGAGCGTATTTAAAGATGCTGAAAATGTTGCCGAAGCAAGGCAGGCCAACAGACGAGTGGATCTCATTATTCGCCCCTTTATGCCTAAAGACTTTGACGATTTTTTCGCTTATCTGTCACAGGATGAGCTACAGCGATTTTCAGCCAACAATGAAGAAGCTACAAGTATTTATGGCGATAAAGGAACCATCATCAACATCCCCGCCCAAGCTTTTGTCAACAAGGATGGGGAAGTTATTACAGAGGTGAATGTACAACTCAAAGAAGCTTACAGCTTTGGAGATATGTTGATGCACAATCTCGGAACCACTTCTGGGGATAAAATGCTGCAAACTGGAGGGATGATTTATATTGATGTAACCGATGCGGCGACTGGTGAGCAACTCCAACTCAAATCAGGGCAGGAAATCGAAATCACTATGCCCTCGGAGGAAGCACTACCCGAAGGAATGCAACTGTTTACCAGCAATCGTAATGCTGCCGCAGAAAACCTTAATTGGAAACCCATCCCTCGGAAATTTAAGAGTAAAAAGGTGGAATCTATTGGTGCCCCGCCTGCCATCCCATCTAAATATTATGATAGTCGCCAACCCGTAGACTCTATTCAAATTGATGAAGCTTTAACAATTCTTGAATTGAAGGAATTACCTCAGTATATGCCGAAGCCCCAACGCCCAAATCAACCTCAATATCCTAAGTTTCAGGAGGAAAAAATCCCAACTTTAGCAGAAATCCAAGCAGAAAATAAACGCCGAAATCGAGAAAGTAAAAAGAAGTATGCTGAACGCATGGAGCAAACATTAGCCTTTAAAACCAAACAGGCCGAAACCGCTAAGCTGAAAAATCAACGTAAAAAAGCAGAATATCAGAGAGATAGTACTGCCTACATTCAAAAATACAGTCAATATGTTCAAGATAGTACAAAATATGAACGCTACTTGGATCAGTTGGAAGAAGCTGCTAATTATGTCTTTGAACATAAAGATTCGCTTGAACGCTCTGTCCAAAAGTTGAAGGCCCAGCACTATTGTAAAGCATACAACATTCGCTATCAAAGTTTTCAAAAGTCCATTAAAGATGCACAACAGTACTATCTTCAGATGGAGACAGAAGCCCAAAAACTGGGACTAACCAAAACGCTAAAACTCTTGGAAAAACATCGATTTTTAATGCAGGACTCTACTGAAAAAGTACTACGTTCAGAATTA
>CAZOLU010000108.1:1542-10788 GCA_964580485.1 uncultured Saprospiraceae bacterium
TTGCACGAAGTCTGAATGATAATGTTGCTTTTTGGAATAAAGTTTTAGTCTCAGGTAATCGTAACCATTATACTTTAATGAAGTCTTATGGGGGGGTGATTTTAGATAAAGATATTCGGAGCTACTATAAACATGAACTTCAAACCTTATCCATTGCATTAGCAGAGCTTTATGGAAAAGTAGAGAAAATTAAACAGAATAGTGTTGCAATGAATGAAAATGTAGCGCAATATTTAGAACGAGCTCGTTCTTATGGGAGCGATGATCTTGGCTTATATGCAGAAGCAGTGTACAACGCGATGTACGATTGCTATAAGGAAATGAATGATGAACGTGCCGAAAGAGGCTTGATGTCTGATTATGAAAAACAAAAGTACTTTGCCAATACCGTGCGTTCTGCCGATCTAGGTTGGATCAATTGTGATCGTTTTTGGCAATATAAGGGCGAAAAAATGGAGCTTTTAGTCAATCACCAAGCAGATGAAGATACTCGGTTCTTTGTTGTTTTTAAGGAGATAAAATCGGTGCTTCCGTTGGAAATGGGAACTACGGGCTATAGTGCCAAAATGTATGATGGTGTACCTGTTGGCGCTGCTGTCAAGGTCATTGGTATGCGCCTAAAAGATGGCAAAACAGAAACCTTTGAATTTGAAGGAAAAACCGAAGAAGTTGCTAATATGAACATCAACTTCAAACCTGCCAAACTTTCAGACATCAGAAAGCTCTTGGATAATGTTTAGCAACTAATAGCATTCTTTCTGTTTTCTTCCAAGCATTTGGATTGGTGTATCATCTGTTGTCATTATAGCAGATGATACATTTTTTATTCCTAAAGCTTGTACTAAATCACGAATATTAGGGCTACTTTTGGCTCGAATTTTGGAAGACTAAAAGAACTGTCATCTGCTCCGAAGATCAAAAAACAAAGCTATGAAGATACCTCAACTCTTATTATTTGCAATTTTTTTAGGGCTAGGATTAGCCTCGCAATCTTGTCGAACTATGGGTACGGTTCGTACTTCTGTGTACATGCCTCCCATTGTTGATGTTCCAGAGCATATCAAATCTGTGGGAGTGGTGAATCGAACTGCTCCTAGGGATAATGCAGGTCGACAAGCCTTAAACACTATCGAAGCTATCTTGACAGGAGAAGGACTCTTTGAAGATCGACAAGGTGCTCAAGCTTGTATGGCGGGTGCTGCAACCCACCTGAATATGGATACCTTTGCTAGAGCAGAAGTGATGGATACCATTGCTATCCCTGGGTTGGGATCAGGGGCAATGGCGGCACCTCTAGAATGGAGCTTGGTAGATGCACTATGCGAAAGGTACGATAAGGATGCGCTATTGGTGTTGGAGCTGTTTGATACGGATCAGGAGGGGAGTGTTACAGCTCAGGCCGTAGGGGAGGTGGCCACCACGATCTTGAGCGGTGGAAGACATCGGCCTAGAATTCCTCGTTCTTCTGGAAATGCTCGTGTGCGAATCAAAATGGGCTGGCGACTTTATGATGCCAAGGAGCATAGAATACTTGATGAAGTGAGAATGAATGATTGGTTTGGAGTGTGGAACAATACTGGAAATCCTGTTTATGATTTGGGGGAATTTGCCAAAAGAGATGCGATTCAACAGTCGGCTTTTGTCGCTGGTCGAAGCTATTGTACACGCTTGTTCCCAAGCTGGGTAGTTATTGGTAGACGTTATTTTAGACGAAAGGGAGCTGATATGAAGGCTGCAAGACGTATGCTCGAGGTAAATGATTGGGATGGGGCTTATGGAATTTGGATGAGTTTAGCCGAGCAGTCCCCAAAGCGTAAAATTGCAGGGCGAGCTTGCTACAATATTGCACTTTACCATGAGGTGAATGGCCGTCTAGATGATGCCATCCACTGGGCTCAGCAATCCTATGCTCGCTACAATATTAGACGAGCCCGAGATTATGCCAATCGCTTGCAATTTCGTAGAAATAGAGAGCTAGAACTTAGAAATAATCAAGATCGATCAAGAGACGAACAGCCCGAAGATTAACATTCCGACTTTTGGGCAATATAAAAGCCATAGCTATAAAAATCTTGATATTGTTTATACAAGGCGATCTCCTCTTTGTTGCTTTGTATAATTTCCTGAGCTTTCTCAGAATGATGATGTCGCTCCAGAAAAGCAGAAAACTCCTTTTCTAAGTCATTGTAGAAGCTTAGCCAACTGCTAGGAGGGAGGTAGAAATACCCCGCCAGCGTATAGCCATGATTTTCGAGTTGCTGCATTTTCCGAGAAGCTAAGGCGATTTCTGGATATTCCTGACCCCAGAAGTCTTCAATTTCCTTTGGTGCTCAGTACTAATTCAGGTAATCTCACTAAGCACAAGATAGCCATTGGGTTTGAGGTATTTTCGCCAGCTTTGAATACCATTTTCAAATCCCATATTATATACCGCCCCCTCAGACCAAATGATATCGAAGGAGGCTTCTTCAAAGGGGAGTTGATCCATGGAGGCACTTAGGGTGCTGATGCGATCCGAAAGCTCCTTTTCTGATGCCTTTTGTGCTAATCGCTCTAAAAAAGCAGGGAATAAGTCCACAGAGGTAACTTTAGCCTTACTATGCTCCACTAGGGTTAGACTTTGCCCCCCACAATATCCGCTATTTTAATATCCTTCTCTTGAGCAATAGGTACAAAACTTAAAGCTTTAAGTGTATCTGCTGTACTTCCTGGGCCTTGTCTTTCTGTTGCTTGATGCAAATCTACAAGCAGTTCAAAATCTGTCATTAGCTGCGTTTTGCTTTGGGAAGGTACACTCTCTTGCCCATATAATTGAGATAATACTGACCTCCTTGAGGACCTTCATAAATAATGCGTTCTTTGATGATGCCTTTGCTAGTTTTTATTAGGATTGTATGGAGTTGATACTGGTTTTTCCCTTCTTTATCAAGGCTAAGGCTAGCTTCGAACTCTACGGATTGATCCAGATATTTTTTTGCAAAGTCAATCATAGCCTGATTGGCATGGCATTGTATAAAGCGAGCTACGGCTTTTTGGGTCTTAATACCATTCCAATGTTTACTTTCCACCTGAAATTCAATCAAATTGTGATATTGACTAAACCCCGTAATCTGTCCTTTTAAGATCTGCTTCTTTTTACTTTGTAAGATTGGTTTCAATTCCAGCAACAAAGCATCCGCAGTTTCCCAGGATAAATCAAGTAGTATCTCTCCATTTTCGCTGTCTACAAAAGTGGTAGATTGACGATATTGTTTTAAGCGTTGAAGTAGTTTGCTATAACTCAATGCCCAACTTGGGGGAATTAGGAAGGGTGTTGCTTTTCTATTGCTTAATAAATCCAAATGACCTTGCATCTTTTGGATAAGTTTAGATGCTCGTTCTAAGGTTTTTGCTTCTGCTACTAGACGGAAGCCTATTTGCTTTTCCTCTTGTTCAAAATGAGGAAACAATTGAAAGGGGATGCCAGATTTCCCATCCTTAGTTGCTCCCTGAATTTGCTCCAATAAGGACAAACTCATCTCTAACAATTCTAAAGCAGCCATAACTAAGACCTGCTGTCCTTGATTTACTTGAAAATAGCAAAGTATACCTTCTGGTAGGCTTATAAGGGGTGGAGCTTCTTCTACTTCCTCTGCCTTATGTCCATTAGAGGAATGCTCAAGCATTATGATTTCTTGTAATGCTTTTTTACTCAAAAGCTTGGGTAAATCTGTTTTAAAAAATGTCATGGGTCTCTATTTGTAGCAAGTTAAGCCATTTCTAAATACAAAAAGTGACGAATTTGAAGGTCAAGCTCTGCTTCTAGTTTTTTATAATCGTCTGAATTATACAAAACTCGTCCATCTTCATCCGTTAGTAAAACAATAGGATAAAAGATCATTTGCCCTTTGGTATGCCTAAGCCATTTTTGCTTCAGTTCAGATTCTTGTTCCCCATTGATTTGGAAAACTTCAAGCCAGTTTTTATACTTCTTCGTCAACTGTTCTAACGTAGGGGCGAGTGCATCACAAGAAGCACAATTATTTTGATAAAACTCAATCAATTGTAACTTACGTTGAGGAGTTTGTGCATACTGATGAGATAAAGGTTCTTTTGCTACTTTTTCAATCACCGCAGGATCTTTTTGGGGGGTATTATTAGCAATAATCCCTAACTTTTTACCCTGAAAAACTTGAACAACAGTTTGTTCGAGTAGGGAATCTGTCAGTTCACCTTCTATACGTGCAGCCTCTTCGCCATTTTGGTTGAAAAGTAAAGTAACACAACCCTCAGGGTGTTGCTCCAAGGCATAAGATCGAGCAAAAAGTGCTTTACGGCTTTGCCATTCGAAGTGAATGCGACGAAATAGCCGATCATGTCCCATAATGCTTTGAATCTTAGCTTTATTCTTTACAAAAGTAGCATCTTGCTCATCCCCTTCATGAAACAGTCGTATAATAATAGCACCTTGAATCTGAATATGATCGAGTGGGCTACCCATTAGTTGTTGAAGAATATCTCGAAGTTCGTGCTTTTCAAAAGTATCCGTTCTCCTGAGTACTTCCTGGTCATTCTTAATGAAAATGGTAATAGGAAAAGCGGTATCCTCCAAGAGTTGCGCTCCGTCTGCCAAACCATACTCTGTTAGGAGAGGAATTTGTTCCAATCCATTGATACGCTCAAAGCTGACTTTTTGTTTGTAGCAGGGTTCTGCCAAAACCCCTTGAATCGTTTGAGCAACTTCTTGACAGGCACTACAGAGAGGGGCACTGAACTCCAAAATATGTATGGATGCTTGAGCCATGGCTATAGTTTTTGTTTAATAAAGCTTTGATTGATTAAAGATTATGTAAGTGTTTTTTTGTAAAAAATCCAATTCCTTTTCCATAAAACTATCTGTTGGAAGCTTTGCGATTTTGCTCTATTTGAGGCTCTAGAATGATTCCAAATTCAATAGGAAAACAGATGGCCGATCTTTTAGAGGCATACAAGCCCCAAACTTTAGTTCCTTTAGGAAATTGCTGGTGCAAAGAGACGTGGCTACTCTGAATTTGCTGCCGATGTTTTTCGTTCTGAAATTCAAATTCAATAGTGATATTATAATTCTTAGCACTCTTCCAAAAAACAAAATTTCGACCCTGAGCAACCACCGTTCCCTCCACTTCGTAGCCCTCTACCAAGGCTTTTAGGCGGTTTTGGTAGATTTTATTTCCTTGAAAAAGTAATAAAAAAGCAATCGCTTCAAAGATAAACAAGGATGCGACTAAAGCTGCCCAAGGTATAGGTTGCTCCTCCACCATAGTTACTATCATGACTAAAGGGATCAATGGACCTACCAAGGCAAAAATTCCAAAAAAATAGTAGGGGCGAACTCCCGAATATAGTGGTAGCGCCTTGCGAATAAGATCTACATTCCGAGGGCGCTTTTCATCTAAAGCCAGTGTTTTATACTTCATGAAATTAAGATTTTGCCAGCTCTTGCTGCATCAGTGCTTCCAATTGTTCAACTAAGGCTGTAGAACCAATAAAAATAGGCGTACGTTGATGTAGGCTACTAGCTTCCAATTCGAGGATGCGCTGAATCCCATTACTAGATCGACCTCCTGCCTGTTCTACGATAAAAGAAAGCGGGTTGCATTCATATAGCAGCCTAAGTTTGCCATTAGGAGCTTGGGTAGTTTGTGGGTACATAAAAATTCCTCCTTTAATCAACGTTCGGTGCACATCTGCTACCATAGAACCAATATATCTAAACTTCATTCCTTGATCAATACACTGATCAATAAATTGCTGTACAGCAGGTGGAAAGTCTTTGTAAGCACTGTGGTTGACTGAGTAAATATTCCCCTGCTCGGGTAGGCGCATATTGGGATGCGACAAGCAAAACTCCCCGATAGAAGGATCTAAGGTAAACCCATTCACTCCCTTCCCCGTAGTATAAACCAACATGGTAGAAGATCCATAAACTACATAACCTGCTGCCACCTGTTCTACACCATCTTGGAGGAAATCCTCTACACTACAAGCCCCTTCGGCAGATACCCTACGATAAATAGCGAAAATAGTACCGATGGATACATTTACATTAATATTGGAAGAGCCATCCAAAGGATCAAAAATAACAATATATTTGGCATCTTTGCTGCTGCTGATAGGTACAAAGGAATCATTCTCTTCAGAAGCAATTCCACAACACTCACCACTATGCTGCAAACAGGAAATCAAGAGTTGATCTGCGAGTATATCAAGCTTCTGAACGGCCTCACCCGATGCATTCTCATGACCAGCAATACCACTAATATCTGCCAGGCCTGCTCGGTTTACCTCCCGACTAATGATTTTGGCGGCTAGTCCAATATCCCGTAGTAGACCCGAAAGCTCACCTGTGGCATAGGGAAAATCTTTTTGTCTTTGAATGATAAATTCATCGAGAGTTACCAAAGTGTTCATGATGCTTCGTAGTTTAGAGAAAGAATGCAAGTACTAGAACAAATATATGGTCTTTTTTTCTATTGATCGAAGGAATCTGGATTTTTAGATGTAATTTCTACGTCAGCCTCAAAGCTCTAGTCCTGCCTAGTAGTATATACCAGAAGATCTCAAGAATGTTAAAAAAACAATAAAACTTTCAGCCTTGGCAAAGCTAAAAGCTGTTAAGAATTGTTAATCATTCTACTCACTCCACCTATAGCTATTCAACTCAAAACCAGCAAGATCCAGTAGGCGGTCTACCACTGTAGCAGCTAGTTCCTCAAAGGTCTTAGGCTTGGAATAAAAAGAGGGTACTGCGGGGGCAATAATAGCTCCAGCTTCGGTGAGTAGTTGCATATTTCGAAGATGAACTAAACTCAATGGTGTATCTCGCAGACACAAAATCAGTTGTCTTCTTTCCTTGAGCATTACATCAGCAGCACGAGTAGCAAGATCATCTGAAACCCCTGCGGTAATACGCCCCATCAAGCCCATAGAGCAGGGACAGGCGATCATCGTTTGGTATTTGGCCGAACCAGAAGCAAAGGGCGCCATAAAATCATGTTTGTCATAAAAATCAAAGGGGTATTTTTCATAATCCTTATTCCCCAACTCAAACTCCCAGTTGAATTTGGCATTTTTACTCATCACCACTCCTACTTTTTCCCATTGTTCCTTTAACAAAACCAAGCGATCCATTAACACTTTAGCATAAATTGAACCACTAGCACCGCCCACTGCAATCACTATCTTCTTCATAAGTTATAATATTTTGGAATTGTTTTTGTCTTGTTTCTGTATGATGAAGCATATTTCAAAACTAATATAAACTCATATTATATAAAATGTGCTTCGATGTATTAAAATAAACATAAGAACGGTCTTAGAGTTGTCCAAAACTATAAAAGTTTGCATCTTCGTCTTTTGAAATGGTATAGCTCAATACTTATTCAACTTTAATTAACAGACGGTGCTACGGACAGCGGAAAAGAGAGAAAAAATATGATTAGAATAGTCTTAACAGTTTTAGTAGCGATAACCCTCGTAGGCAGTTACTCTTTTGCAATGAAGCATCATTATGGCAAAAGTAAAAAAAATGATTATCACACAGCAAGTGAAGCCTCTCGAGTGAATTGGATGACTTATGAACAGGCTATTGCTGCACTAGAAACAGAACGGCGAGCCGGTAGAAAGGGAAAAAAAATCTTTATTGATGTTTATACCGACTGGTGTGGGTGGTGTAAGAGAATGGATAAGGAAACCTTTCAACAGCCCCAAATTGCCAATTATCTCAATACCCATTTTTACCCCGTAAAGTTTAATGCCGAACAGCGAGAAGATATTAACTTTGCTGGGCACACCTTCAAGTACGTGGCAAATGGGCAGCGAGGTTATCATGAGTTAGCTGTGGCTCTGCTAGAAGGGAAGATGAGTTACCCCACCGTAGTATTCCTCAATGAAAATGTGGAGCTTCTACAGCGTATTCCTGGGTATTTGGATGTCCCGACCTTTGATATGATTTTGCATTATTTGGCAGAAGAGCATTATCTCAAAACCCCTTGGGAAACTTTCCAAAAAGAGTATGCCAAAGCTAAAAAATATCAACCCGCTCAAGGGAGCCAACATTAAGTAGCGTAAAAATGGAGTATCAATGGGTTTGAATGTAGTTGCAAAGTACTATCTTGGAGCTATATTCAAGCCTGTCCACCTCAAGTCAACTCCATAGAGATGCTTTTAGAAAAAATTACCGAACCCCAATTATTGCTCAACCCTCAAATTTGCCAGGCAAACCTAGCGCGCATGCAAGGCAAAGCTTTGCAAGAAAATTGCCAGCTTCGCCCACATGTCAAAACTCACCAGTCTTTGGCAATTGGCCGATGGATGCGAGCTGCTGGCATTGATCGCATCGCCGTATCCTCTCTCCGCATGGCAGAATACTTTGCCCAAGATCAGTGGCAGGATATTTTAGTCGCTTTTCCCATCAATATTCGGGAAATAGAGCGAATCAATCGCTTAGCGGCTCAGATGCAACTGACACTTATTTTAGAATCTAGCGAAAGTTTATTGTTTTTAGAGCAAAAGCTACAGCAGCCTGTTCGGGCTTACATAGAACTGGACATGAATTATGGTCGCTCGGGGATCTCCATGGGAGATTATGAGGCTATTGACCGCTTGCTTGAGGCTTGGAAGGATTGCCAGAAGCTAGAATTTGTTGGCTTTCTAGGGCATGCGGGGCAAAGCTATAGCTGCCGCTCAGCGGTAGGCATTCAACATTTGCACGAGCAGTTGATGCAAAAGCTCGCTACACTCAAAAAACGCTATCAACTACAATACCCTGATTTGCACATTTCTATCGGAGATACGCCTACTTGTAGCAAAGCTTCAGGTTGGGAACCCGTAGATGAGATGCGGCCAGGGAATTTTATTTTCTATGACCTGATGCAATGGCAGATCGGTGCTTGCGAACTTACAGATATTGCAGTGGCATTGGCTGCTCCTGTGGTGGCCAAGCATGAGGCAAAACATGAAGTGATTTTATATGGGGGAGGGGTGCATCTGGCCAAGGATTATATTAACCTCAAAGGGAATCAATGCTTTGGGCTGCTGTGCCGCCTAGAGGAGGATGGGTGGAAGCTCCCTATTCCTCAGAATTATATAAAATCAATCTCGCAAGAACATGGCCTGGCAAAGTTGACTCCAGCGATGATGCAATCCTTGCAGGTTGGAGATCTAGTGGCTATATTGCCTGTGCATTCTTGTATGACCGCAGACTTAATGGGAGGGTATCTAACTTTA
>CAZOLU010000109.1:0-7816 GCA_964580485.1 uncultured Saprospiraceae bacterium
TAAAGCTCAAGAATACATAATCTTATTAATATGTTAAGGCTTGGGTTATCCTAATCTATTTTCAGTTTAAATAAGTTTTATCTGCAATTGCAAGTATTAAATTTTATTCATACTTTCTGTCTTTAATTTGTACTTACTCATTATTTCAAATAACAATCAGTATAATATGATCGATATTCAAACTGTCCGAAAGAGCTTTCCTATGATTACAGAGCTGGCGCTTCAAGAAGCTATTGCTGAAAATGGAGAATGGTATGATTTTAAAGCTGGGGATGTAATTATGGATTATGGGGATTATATTCGTTTTGTCCCCCTAGTCGTTTCTGGCAGTGTAAAAGTGCTTCGCCAATCAGAAAATGGAGATGAGTTATTTTTATATTATCTTAATGGAGGAGAAACCTGCGCTATGGCATTTACCTGCTGTATGATGCACCGAAAGAGTGAAATTCGAACAATTGCCGAGGAAGATACTAGCGTAATTTCAATCCCACTAAAAGAGATGGATGACTGGATGACTCGTTTTTCTAGTTGGAAAAATTTTGTAATGCTTTCCTACAACAATCGTTTTCAAGAGCTTTTTAATGCTTTAGATAGTATTGCTTTTTTGAAAATGGATGAACGCCTCCTTCGTTATTTAGCCAACAAAGCCAGAACGATCGAAACTCAGGAGTTTAACATCACCCACCAAGAAATCGCCCGAGAGCTCAATGCTTCAAGAGAGGCAATTTCTCGCTTGCTCAAAAAACTGGAGCGCAAAAACCTTTTGGAGTTGGGACGCAACAAAATCAAGTTGATTAAGAGTCCTGATGAGCTCGAAGCTTTGGTATAAGGCTTGGGCTTCTGGGAGCTAGTTGCAGCATTAACATTCTAAGCGTGATTAATGTCACATTTTCGTATTCTAGGTTTCTGTATCTTTGTTTTAATCATTGATACTTCGTTGAATTTTTAAAATTTCAACCAAGTAAAGAATCATAAAATAAAGGACTAAAGATCAAAACCAGAATGTCATGAATATTAAAAGTTTTATACCTGCACTGGAATGGCTTCCCAAATACTCTAACAAAGAACTCAAAGGTGACCTCTCGGCGGGGCTTACAGTTGGGGTGATGCTTATTCCCCAAGGAATGGCTTACTCCATGTTGGCGGGCTTAGATCCTATTTATGGATTATATGCCTCTATTGTACCTCTGCTCTTGTATGCCATCTTGGGTACTTCTCGCCAATTGGCGGTGGGGCCTGTGGCAATGGTGGCCTTATTGGTTGCCTCAGGGGTAGGAGCTATTGCCGAACCTGGTAGTGCTGAGTTTGTGAGTATGGCTATTGTTTTGGCTCTGATGGTCGGGGTTTTTCAATTGATGCTAGGGGTGTTGCGCTTAGGTTTTTTAGTTAATTTTCTATCGCACCCCGTAATTAGTGGTTTCACCTCTGCGGCGGCCCTTATCATTGGGTTTTCACAATTGAAACACCTCCTAGGTATCGATTTACACCGTTCTCATCACGTACATGAAATCTTGATTCAAGCAGGACAACGGATAGGAGAAACCAACTCTTACACCTTACTGGTTGGGCTAGTTGGGATTGCAATAATCATTGCGCTAAAGCGCATCAACAAAAAATTTAAAATAAATATTCCTGGTCCTCTAGTAGCAGTAGTCTTTGGAATCATGGCGGTTTGGACCATGGGATTGCATGAGGCTAGTGTCAAAATTGTTGGGGAGGTACCAAGTGGATTACCAGCACCCGTCATTCCCGCTTTTGATTGGGAAAACTTCCAGGCCTTGTTGCCCATTGCGCTAACCATCTCCTTGGTAGGTTTTATGGAGTCCATTGCAGTAGCTAAGGCGATTCAGGCGAAACACAAAAATTATAAAATCGTTCCCAACCAAGAGCTTATCGGATTGGGGATGGCTAATATTGGTGGTGCTTTTTTCCAAGCCTTCCCAACTACGGGTGGTTTTTCTCGTACCGCCGTAAATGACCAAGCTGGTGCTAAAACAGGTATGGCTTCTATTATTAGTGCGGTACTCATTATTCTTACCCTACTTTTCCTTACCCCTTTATTTTACTATTTACCCAAAGCGATTCTAGCTTCTGTCATTATGGTAGCTGTTTTTGGCTTAATTGATTATAAAGAAGCTATTCACCTTTGGAAATCGGATCGCAAAGACTTCTGGATGCTCATCATCACCTTTGCAGCTACTTTGAGTTTGGGGATTGAGCAAGGAATCGGATTAGGGGTAGTACTTTCATTGATCTTGATTATTTACCAAACGACCCGTCCACATCTCGCTGTTTTGGGAAGAATTCCTGGTACAAAGCATTATCGAAACATCAAGCGTTTTGAAGACTTGGAACAGCGCACGGATGCACTCATCGTACGTTTTGATGCACAACTCTACTTTGCCAATACTACTTTCTTTAAAGAAAAAATGGAAAAGTTATTGCAAGCTTCTGGACAAGATCTTAAAGCACTGATCCTAGATGCTCAAAGTATTACGGGCATTGATTCTAGTGCCATGCATGCCTTGGAGGAATTGGTAGATGAACTGAAAGAAAAAGGAATTGATTTCTACATGTGTGATGTAAAAGGGCCTGTACGAGATGCCTTAAGGCGTGGGCATGTTACTGAAAAAATTGGAGAGGATCACTTCTTTATCAGTGTTCAAAATGCAGTAGATTATCTTGAATCTAAAGATCATAGCCATAATCATCGAAGTTATGTGCTACAAACCAACCTTCAATCTTAGATAATTGGTGTAACTTGTTATAGTGTTGAGCCACTGCTTTTAATTCAGGCAGTGGCTTTTTTTATTCGGCACATTCACAAGCCCGACAATCAGCCCGCTCTTCAAAGGGAGGCGCCGAACAAGCAGAACCAGAATAATACAAACATTGGTTGGTACTAGCATCATAATAATAGCCTTCCACATACATCGCACAGGTGATACTGTTGGGATGAGGAGGACCAAAACTACTACAACTTGAGGCTTGACTACACTCTGGTTTTTGACAGGAGAAGATACAACAGAAACTAATTATACCAATAAAACATATACGTATCATAATTATTGATATTTATTACCTATGCCTTATAACTTTACTTCGGTTAAATTTTAAATATGATTGATTATCAATTTTTTACATTTTAAATTCTTTATTCAAATTAACACTTAATTTATTAAAGATTATGTAAGTGTTTTTTGTATGGCAGGAAATTAGAGTTTTTTGGAGCTAAGAACGGGTTGGTTAGAGTATGTATAAAAATTCATACATGCTCTCAGTATTCCTCTTCTTCTAAATTCCTTTTTTGTTGAGGAGAAATACGAAGCTGAGATTTCAATACCCCAAAACTGAGTTGGATGGCAATTGCTAGAGTTCCTACACTCAGCAGTACCAAGCCCTGTAAGTTGTTCTGAAAACTAAAAAAAATGTACAAGCCATGAATAACAATACTTGCGGCTAACCCAGTGTTGAGGAGTCTAAATTGTTGACTAAAATCTTGCTCGGCCTTGGCCATTCCAATAAAATGCCCCATCAAAATTGCAATAGCCAACTGTGCAGGAATAACCGTCAACAGAATCAAGGGTTTTCCCTGAAAAAAAGCAAAACACAGCATTGTTACTGCAAACCCCATTGAAATAACAACAGAAGCAAGTATGCTATTGAGCTTAGAGTTATGGTTCTTCGGAACTAATACAAAGTAATAGAGAAACAAAAACTTTAGTATTTCAGCCGTTATACCTATTACAAAAATAGAAAACATCAAGCCCATGCTAAAGTTGCTACTATTTAAAATATCTAGTTGAATCCCCCACTGCTCTAAAAAGAGTACAGGAAGCGTCAGAACAGCACCAAAGAGCAAGGAAATGAACAAAAGAGAGCCTTGTTTTTTTTGTTGCCAAAAGGCATAGCCACTAATAGCAAGCCCCAACAAAAGTGCAAAAGCAAAAAGCGTGAAAATCATAAAATAGGGTTTTGGTTGGTTTTGGTTAAAGGTCGGTAGGTGGAGGAAGCCCCCCATCTAGGGTATCGTCCATGTTTTGATGTGGAGAATTTTTTACATGCCAGTAAATCATGAATTTACCGATAATAAATCCACCGATCAACACAACAAAAGTAAATATGGTTAGTTGACTAGAAAGTCGTTGAAAAATAAAAAAGTCATACAATCCATGCAAAAGAATTGCCCCACCCAAACCACAAAGTAAGAGAAAAGACTCCCGCTCTTGATGAAATTTCGCTAGCCCTACAAAATACCCCATCGTCATTGCAAAAACCGAATGAGCAGGAATCGCCGTAAACATACGAGCATAAGCGATCTGATAGGCTTGCTCTAGATCTTCAGCTCGAACGACTACATAAAGTATATTTTCAAGTGTAGCAAAACCCATACTAATGGTTACCGCATAGACAATTCCATCCATCGGCTCACAAAATTCATCTTTGGGATAGATATAATACCGCAGAAAAATATACTTGACCAGTTCCTCGCTAAAAGCAACCACCACAAAGGCAAAAGTGATCGTAACTCCAAGATCCTCGTTAATTGTAAGTCCCAAATCATAAATAGCAAACTCTTCCAGCTTGATGGCCGGATAAGTACTGAGCACCCCAAAAATAAAACAGATCACCAGTAAATAAAGTGGTTCAGGTTCGTGCCGATCTCGCCAATAAATATAGGCGGTAATCAGCAGTCCAGGAAAGGTTGCTAAGGCCAGTAAGTAGTAATCGTTCATTAAGAAAGTATGCGGATCTTACAGTGATTTTGGGTATAACTTTAAAGATACAGAAAACTCTGTAGTTTTTAATCATAAAAGCTCATTTTTTAAAATGTAGTAGCTCATCGATGGCCTTGGGTAACCTTGTCGGCGGCGCAGCCGCCTGCCAGCCCCCAAACTGATGCCGCATCGCCCAAGCTGATTGCAAGTTCAATTGCCCTTGCCTTTGCCAGTTGGCGTTACCCTGCAGAAAGCAACGTTGCGCAAGATAAAGCTGCTCGGTTTGCCCAGGAGTAGGCACAAACAACACTTGCTTCAACCCTAGCTGCACAAAGTCCATCAAACTACTGTAACCCGATCGGGCAATCACCCAATCGGCAGCGAGCAGCTTTGCGGCGAGCGCATCGCCCTGCATAAAGGCTTGGATTGTCAAATTGGGAGATCCTTGCAAGTTGTCCTGATCCTCAGCCAAAGGTTGCCCTCGAATTAACAAACTGCGCTGTGGCATGGCAGACAATTGCTGGATCAGCTTGCGCTCCAAATAGCTTCGCTGTGGCTCAGGACCAGAGAGTAAGGCGACAATAGCATAATTTTGCTTTGCAATTTGCTGCTGTGGAGTTTTTAAACGAGAAAGGGGGCCTAGATAGCGAAGGGGGCATTTTAGCGACTGCCCATGCGAAAGTGCTCCCGAAAGGCTCAACGCCTCCTCCTCATAGTCTGGCACCCAAATCATATCAAATGACCCTAAAATACGCTGACTCATTTTATGAACAAAATAGGATACTAAGCGGTTGGGGATTTTTGGAAAAAGCTGATGAGTGAGTAAGATAGAGGGTTTTTCAGGATGATAAACTCCATAACGATTGTCTGAAATTAAGGCATCAATTTTGTACTTAGATATAATAGATGCTACAAATGACCGTTCTTTATGTATAACTGAAAGGATTTTAGGGAGTTGAAGCCCCATATTGATAAACATATTATCGTAGCGGTAATGAATATCATAACTTGGGAGCTCAATGCTTGGTAGTTCTGGATATTGGCGTTTCAAAACTTCTAATGCAGCACCATCAGCAGCTAAAAACGGCTCTACCTCAGCCGCCAAAAGGGCATCTATAATCGGAATACTGCGGGTGGCATGCCCCAAGCCCCAATTTAGGGCTGCGACTAAAATGCGTTTGGAACTCAAATTATTCTAAATTTCTATATTTGGTAGAAAGCTCTTGATTTTTGGAAAAACCCTAAATGAAAGCTAGAACTCCACAGAATTTTTTATATTTGAAACGATCTCTCTGAGAAGGTCTATCATTGACTCAAAAATACCATAAGCTTATGAAAGCGACAAAAAAAATTCTTGCTATTGCGGCTATTGTTTTATTTCTAAGTAGTCTGATGATGACAAGCTGCCGTTCAAGCCGCTGTGGGGGTTGCCCTACTTGGTCTTTTGATCAGGTAGATTAGTATAGAACTATTCCCCTACCCTTGTACTACTTCACCCCACTAAACGCAACGGTTTTAGAGCTAGCGTTTCGATTTTCTAGAAAAGGAAAACAGATCGAACTACTAAAAATGTATTATTATGCAAAAATTAAAAAAAATAGCTGCTATACTAGTTGTAGCGGCCGCCTTGGTTGTAATTTCCAGTAGTTGTCGTGCATCTAAGCGGCAAGGCTGCCCAACCTTTAAGTTTCATAATCTTCAAATCTTAGAAAGTCAACTGCCTAATGGCTAAAATTATTGTAACGGGTGGTTGTGGCTATATTGGAAGCCATACCATTATCGATTTGCTAGATCATGGATTTGAGGTGGTTTCTGTAGATAGCAATGTTAGATCAGATGCTTCTATTTTGAATCGAGTTCAACAAATCAGCTCCGTTAAGGTGGAGAATTATAGCGTAGATTTGGCAAATGCTGAAGCTACTGCTCGTTTTTTTGAGCAACATCAAGATGCTCTAGGCCTGATTCATTTTGCAGCTTTGAAAAGTGTTCCTGAGTCTGTAGAAAAGCCACTTTGGTACTACCAGAACAATCTGAATAGTTTGTTGAATGTGTTGAAAGCTCTTGCGCAACATCAAATTCCCAACTTTATTTTCTCCTCCTCTTGCTCCGTTTATGGGAATGCAGAGGAATTGCCGGTGCTTGAAACTACGCCACTAGGGCTTGCAGAAAGTCCCTATGCTGCAAGCAAACAAATGGGGGAGCGGATGATTCAGGATTTTGCAAAAGCAACACCTCATATCAAAAGTATTTTACTGCGCTATTTTAATCCTGGTGGTGCTCATCCTTCTGCTTTATTAGGAGAAATTCCTCAGGCCGGTGCATTTAATGTCATTCCTATTCTAATGGAAACAGTTTTGGGGATACGCCAAGAGTTTTCTGTATTTGGGGGGGATTATCCAACTCGAGATGGTACTTGTATTCGAGATTATATTCATATTATGGATTTGGCAAATGCCCACACCAAATGTTTGCAGTATTTGATGGCCAATCAGGAAGAAACCAACTGTGAGGTCTTTAATGTGGGAATTGGAGAGGGGGTAACGGTGCTGGAAGCCATCAAAGCTACCGAAAAAGCCACTGGCCAAGCCCTCAACTACAAAATCGCAGAACGCCGAGCGGGAGATGTAGTAGCCATCTACGCCAACTATGCCAAAGCCGCGCAGCGGCTAGGCTGGCAACCGCAATACAACATCGATGATATCATGGCTAGTGCCTGGGCTTGGGAGCAAACTAGACGCGCCGAAATGGTCGACTAATCCCGCCCAAACTGTACCCAGCCAAAATCTACCTTGTAGCTAAATAAAATCGCTCGCCCCATAGCCGTCCAGTTGTTGATTTGACCACTTTGAAAAAGGTATTGCTGTGGGGCTTGCACATTGAGGAGGTTGAGCCCCTCCAACGAAAACTCATGGGTCCATCTGCTAGAGCTGAGGCGCAGCCTCAGCTTCAAATCTATTGAAAAGTAGTCGGGGCTGCGCTCCGACCAAGCTCGATCCCAATCCAACACCCTACTGCCTTGATTGGCAGAAGCCTGCTCATCAATTGGGGTATAAAACCAGCCTCCACTATACACAAATCGCCCATCAATCCCAAAACTA
>CAZOLU010000109.1:7826-10756 GCA_964580485.1 uncultured Saprospiraceae bacterium
AAGGACCAAATTCAAAATATTTCCCACCTAATAAGGCCGTATGATACTGACTATTATATCGTGCATTAAAATTACGCCCATCTACACTTTGATATGCCGCATCCATCCAACTAGCATTCCACTTGATATAAAAATTTTGATCCCAAAATCGCTCTACGGAGAAGTCAACACCCGTATGATAGCCTTTCCCATCTGCACGAAGCACAGGAATTTCATTATCCAATTGAAGAATATCCATATTCATCAAAACAAAAGTAGCTATACTATCTGCACTCATTGGAATATTATCAAAATAATGGAAATATCCTTCCAATTCTGCTTTCCAATTTTCAGCAAAACGCCAATGATAGCCCAACATGGTCTGATAACTGCGTAAAAAAGGAAGATTTAGGTTTTGCTGCCGCAATTCATTTCCTAATGGTTGCTGCTGAAGATATACCCACCAAGGGAGTTGCTGTTGTGCCAAGGCCAGATGCCCTACCAAAACATGATTGCCTAGTTGCCAACGCATACTTGCCGAAGGACTCAACGCATAGGTCTGATTCAACCCTAGGTATTTTGCACGAAGCCCCGCATTAAACTGTAGATTTCGATTTACTTGAGCCTGTAAAAAAGTAAAAATTTCGGTTTGAAAACTCAGTAAGGCAGTATCTAAAAGTGGATATGCTTGCTGATTGGCCTGCAAAAAATCGAGTGCGAGGAGTTGTCCATTCCCTCCTACAAATAGCCGATGATCTCGATCAATTCGGTATTCAAATTCATGCTCCAGTTGTACATTACTCTGGTTTTGAGTAAAGTTGGCTTTTGCAAAATTACTACTATCGGTCCACAATAGATCTTGATCTTGATATAAGCCATGAAGCTGACTATTGAGGTAAAGCTTAGAACTCACCCGAATGTGGTGTTTTAGCCCCAGCATCCCCATCACCTGTTCATTATTCAGGTCATCCTCATCCAAGATAGGCCAAAATGTAGCACTTCCAGTGTTTTGTACGGAATTGGCAAAAGCTCCAAAAACCTTAAAATCTCCTCCCCTAGTCCTATTAAGGTCAAGCTTAAAAAAAGCATCTTGAAAGCGAGGCGCAGCCTCAGGGAAGGGGTAGTCTAAAATAGCACTCAAAGTTTGCATAGTACTATGCCGATACCCCAGGACCAAGCTCTGCTGCAATTTACGGTTAATAGGAAACTCCCCATGGAGGGACATACTTAACGGAGAGATTTTGAAGCTCAGGTGGTTGCGATTGAGATCTCCTTTTTTTAAATGAATATCTACCAAACCCGCTATACCACTTCCACTACTAGCCTGATGCCCTGATTTTAGAATATCAAAATCGCCCAGCCGATCGGGATCAAAGATGGAAAAACTACCAAGACCACTAAAAGGAGCTTGTAGATGTTGAAACTGACTGATATTGACCCCCTCAATATGAATTTGAGTAAACAGGGGGTTTTGCCCTCGAATACTAAGTTGGTTTTGGTAGGCTGCTAAAGGTTGAATACCAGAGCTATTTCCAATCAATTGAAGAGCATCTTCACGAGCACCTGCCATACGCACCTGATCTTCAGCTTTATACATTTCAACAGCATTGAGGTAGTTTTTATTAAAGCTGTTGGTCCGCTCACTAAAACGCTTGCGCACAACTACGAGTGTTACTTTTTCCGAAGGCCCAATAGAGCCTGCAAATACCTCTTTTTTCATTTTAATATTCAGCAAAGTCGGTTGCTCAATAATTACTTCAATATCTGGAACAATCAGTGTCTGATACTGCTCATGTATAATCAAAAAACGATGTACTCCAATGGGAATACCACGCAACTCATAGGCACCAAATTCATCCGTTGTAGAAATTTTAATCGGCACGTAGTTCATCAACTCGACCTCTGCTCCTACAATGGGTTCTCCCGTCTCCTGATCGATCAAGCGACCTTTGATGCGTTGTGTACTTACTTGTGCCGAAAGCTGATGATTCGCAAAAAGCAGTAGTAGAATAAAAATCAAGCAGTTTATAGAAGAATTCAAATGCATAGTATAGATTAAATACAGATATTAGAGATTAAAGGGGGGGGCTGAATGTAATTTAGCTTATTTTGAATTAAATTTTAGTTATTTAACGCAGAAAAAATGAAGATGGATGCAAATCTTGATATATTTTTATTGGGATAGAGCCAAAGTTCACTAAAAACATCTTCCTTTAGACCTATTTTTTTGCCAAAATATAAGACAAAATAAGTATTATTATGCTAAGATGAAACCCTAAGTAAACTTACGCAAACTAAATATATTTAACCTCCATAGAACTTTTATTTTCGTTATTTTGGTTATTTTATACGAATTTACTGTCAACTTATAAAACCAAGACTCAAACATGAAAAATTTAACTGTACTTCAAAAAATATTTACAGGGCTAGGATTTGTCGGATTTATTCTCCTAATACCAGGATTGCTTTATGCTGCTGGCTTGAGTGGTATTCCAGGCTGGATGGAATCTACCTTTGGGAAAGCTGGGAGTTTACCTACAATTACTTTGATCGCCTTTGTACTCATGGCCTTGATGTTCATTTTTGGAGGGGGACATAACCTCAGCGCAACTTTTGTAGGCTATCTTATTGGTTTTTTCTTAATTTCTACGGCGGTAGATATTGGATTTATGGGCTGGTTTAGAAACTGGACTTCCAATATTGGATTTTTATCTGTTGCCCCACTCAACTATATTATTGGAAACATTACGGTGGTTGCAGGGGTTTTGATGAGTTTTAATAAGAAAATTCCGCTTATTGGAGAGCTCGCAGGACTGGTAATTGTACCAATTGGGTTACTGCTACTCACTCATTATTTAGGAATTTTGCGTTTTGAGAATAATAAGGATTTTAATATTGAGGTGAACAAGGGGGTGCAATATCTATCTCAGATGATTGATGAAAAGTACCGA
>CAZOLU010000110.1:0-10717 GCA_964580485.1 uncultured Saprospiraceae bacterium
AGGGGCTTTCGTAGTTTTCCACTATACGCTGACGCTCTTCGAGAGATGCAACTACTGGAGGAAGCTGGAAAAGGTCGCCAAAAAATAAAACTTGTGCGCCACCAAAGGGTTTGTAACGATCCCGACCATTGATGCGCATAAAATAATCGATGGTATCCATCAAATCTGCTCGCACCATCGACACCTCATCAATAATAATAGTATCAATGGCTTTGTAAAGTTTGTGATTGCGGCGAGGCTTGATTTCATCTCGGTTTAGGGGGCGGGGAGGAAGTCCGAAAAAGGAATGAATCGTTTGACCTCCAATATTAAGCGCAGCAATACCCGTAGGAGCAAGTACCACTACTTTCTTCTTAGTAGTTGCTCGAAAATAACGGAGTAAGGTAGACTTTCCAGTTCCAGCCTTTCCAGTTATAAAAAGACATTGGTCACTATTTTCCATGTCTTCCAGGCAAGCCTGAAAGTCGGCATTCAAATCAATTTGCTCCATTTGAGTTGTTTTATAACCTGACATCTATCCCCTTGGGGCTTAGTCCAACTTAGGGCAGTTGATAATAAGATTAGGATTGGGACAATTGGCAAGTTCACGTTCTAATTCGGCTTCAGAAGTTACCCCAGGATAATCCCCCCAATATTCCCCGATATTTAAGATAAGTTGGAAATGCAGGTGAGGGGTCCAACCCCCATTTTCGTTAATATCTCCAAAAGCAGTAAAAGCCTCACCCTTTTTAATCTGCTGCCCAGCCTTTAGATTTTGCAGAGAAGATCGGGTCAGATGTCCATAAAGCGTATAAAATTCTACTTCTGGCGAGGGCTGATGTTTTAGGATAATGGTGGGACCATAATCTCCAGAATGAGCATTATCTGCAAAACTATGCACTACTCCATCTAAAGGAGCAAAGATAGGCGTTTGGGCAGGCATCCAGAGGTCAACACCTAGGTGTATAAAACGTTCATCAGCTTCACCATCATTAAACATATCCTTATCTCGATACAAAAACCTACGTTCTTTGTAACCCCCAATAGCCATACTAGCATTATTTTGCTCCATTAGGGTTTCTAGATAATTGGGAAAAGCTGCTGCATCTGAAAAGTCAATATAGTTGAGATCTGCATTACTTTCACTCAAATCCAAAGACATGACCTCTAGTGTATCTGCTGCAATAGGAGTTAAAGCGGCAAATTCAACTTGATGTTCATGCACCCAACTTAAAAACTTTTCGTATTTCATTAATGTTAGTGTTCAAACTGTAGTTTAGCCAATTGCGTATATAAACCTTCTTCGATTTGGGTAAGCTCCGTATGGGTACCCGTTTCGATAATTTCCCCTTCCTGCATAACATAGATACGATCTACTTCTCGTATCGTGGCAAGTCGGTGAGCGATGATAATAGAACTTCGGCCCTGCATCAAATTATTAAGGGCTTCTTGGACTAGGCGTTCTGATTCTGCATCCAGTGCTGAGGTAGCTTCATCGAGTAGTAAGATCGCAGGGTTTTTAAGAATAGCTCGGGCAATAGCAATGCGTTGTCGCTGACCTCCAGAGAGTTTCACCCCTCGTTCGCCCACGATGGTGTCTAGTCCTTCGGGAAAATCTTTGATAAATTCCCAAGCATTGGCTTGCTTAGCGGCTTCTACAATCATCTCTTCGCTGGCTTGATGATCGCCATAGGCGATGTTTTCACGAATCGTTCCGCCAAACATAATGACATCCTGAGGAACAATCGCCATATTTTTTCGCAGTATACTAACATCTATATCTTTAATGCTCTGTCCATCTACATAAATATGCCCACTACTGAGCTGATAATAGTGTAAGAGCAATTGCATGATTGTAGACTTCCCAGCCCCTGAAGGGCCTACCAAAGCCACCCGCTCTCCAGCCTTTAGCTCAAAGCTGACGCCTTTAAGTACCTCTAGCTCGGGCCGAGAAGGATAGCTAAAATGTACCTTTTGAAATTGAATGCGCCCATCAAAACGTGGAACATCATTAGGCAGTTGACTGAGTTCAATTTCTGAGGGTTCATTCAGAATATCCATAATTCGCTCCGAAGCCCCGACGGCACGAATAATCTGCTCATAAAAACTTCCCAGACTAAAGAGTGATCCCCCTAGAAGAGCGGTATAGGTAATAAACTGGATAAAATCACTGCTTGCAAAACCATCATTCCCAATCATGGTAGCCCCCATCCACAAAATAAAGAAAATTGCACCAAAGAGCACTGCAATAATAAAGGCGATAAACAAACCTCGGATTCGGGCAAAGCGTAGAGATACTTTTACAACCTCATTCACCGAACGCCCATATCGCAGCTGCTCATACCATTCATTGGTAAAGGCTTTGACCACAGAAATCGCCGACAAGGTTTCGTCTAAAATGACGTTGGTTTTAGCCAACACATCCGTTCGTTTTTTAGACAATCGTCGGATATAACGCCCAAAAATCATAGCGATGATAATAACGACGGGAAAGGTGCCAAGCATGATAAGGGTAAGCTTGACTGAGGTGAAAAACAACATAGCAGAACCACCTATCAGGATAATAATTTGACGAATAAACTCTGCTAAGGTAATGGAAATCGCATCTTGCAGTTGTTGTACATCGGCAGTAGCCCGGCTCGACAACTCTCCTACCCTTCTTTGTTCAAAGAAAAATATAGGTTGGGAGATGATTTTTTGATATAAGTCCTTACGGATGTCGGCCATTGTTTTTTCGCTCACATAAGTAATCAATAGTGTACGAATGTAAGACAAGAGGGCTTGGGCAACGAGCAGCACAGCAAACAAGATACCCATACTTGTAAAATCTAAATCGAATGCAGCTTCCTGATTTTCATCGGCAATAGCCAAGAGTTGTGAAGCACCCCAAGGAAAAACTAGAAAAACAGAACTCCCTACAAACAACAACAGTAAAGATATGATAAATGGGAAGCGATAGGGATAGACATAACGCAACAACTCGCGGGTCCGTTGAATCCCGACTTTGGTTAGTTTCTTTTTGGCATTTGGGGATGAATCGTTTGAATCTAAGTTCTTAGGTCTTCTTGCCATTTTTATTGTTGCGACAATTAGTTAATGCTTCGTTGAATTTTTACGCTTTTTATTTAATACGTTAGTCCCTGAACTTTTTGTAGATAGTTGATTATCAATCATCAAAAAAACTTCAAAGGCCATTATTAACAGTGATCTAAGTAATAATGATTAAATGCACAAACTCAACGAACTAAAATGATTAGTAATCAATATTATAAACTAAAAACTCTATACAAGAAAAAAGGTTCGCCAAGACTCAGCGAACCTTTTTCATAATTTATTTATGATGGAGTTTTCATTGCTAGTGTCAATATGTTCGCAAGATGAACCAGTGAATATAGCTTTGAATAATTGGGAAGCAGCTCTGCCTAAGCAGTAGCTTTTCTTACACCAAAATTCCTGCAATTAGAGTTAAGAGGAACAAAATTCCACCTAAAATCCAAGTTACACGCTCCAGGATATCTCCAGACTTTGAAGCCCCCATAATTTTTTGAGCCTCTGCAGTACCTCCAAAAGCAGAATTCAAGCCCCCACCTTTGGGATTCTGCACCATAACTACAAGAATCAGTAGTAGAGATATCAATGCGATTAAAATTGTCAATAACGCCATACTTCTCGAATATTCAATTAACTATAAAACAATATTATTCCAGTTCTTTAATTTTCTGGGCAAATAAACGACTTTTTTCTGGAAACTTCAAACTTAAAGCCTTATACATTTTAATCGCTTTTTTATTTTTACCCTGCATCGCCAAAATATTGGCTAAGGTTTCAGAGACTACCTCTTCATCTTCCGTGATAGAATGTAGGATAGTTTTTTCAAAATCTTGATTTTGACCCTGATTTAGCTTTGGTTTAGGTTCTCTTCCCTTTTTTCCAAGAGATTTCAACTTCTCTTCAATATTATTAAGAAACTCTTCGGTATCGTTGCGTTGCTCTTTTTCCCATTGCTTCATAACTTCCTTTTTCATATCTTCCTCATTCTGATGATCATCCATAATAACATAAGCATCAGCATCCTCTGGCTCTTGATCTAGCTGATCGAGCATAGCTTTGAGTTTGGGAAAACGTAAAAACTTGAACCTTTTTTTGCGGTTGGGAATAGGAATTTCGGCAATTGGCTCATCAAATAAATCTTCTGGCATCTGTTCATCCTCTGTAGTATCTTGAATCAGCAACTCTAAAAAAGATTTCCCCTGCATAGGATTGATAGCCATTGGCTTTTCCTCTTGCTTAGCTTTTTTATTTATGTTAAAACGGCTCATATACTTGGTATTGGATGATTATCCGAAAAAAAGTGACGATCCCCTACTATATTTTTTCATTAGCATCAGACCTTCCTTCTTCGAGGAAATAATAGATCTTTTGAAAATTAGGTGCATAAATCATTGCCAATTCTAAATATCGTGCTTTGGAGGGATGCCCATCCATTTGATATTTTTTTAACAATAACAACCTAAGTCCCAAACAATATGGATATTCCAAAATCAATTGCTCCAGACTTTCATAGCTCCAATCTTCCAAGCGTTGAGCATCTTTCAGCAATCTGATAAATTCAGCCTTTTCCATATTAGGTCTTTCGATTAGTCCAACACCTCCGCTAAAAAATTAGACGGGGAAACAAAGTTAAGAAATATTTTTTAGGGCTGCAAGGAGTCTTTCCTTTTTTTAGACAAGAACCATAGATTATCACCCGACTAAAGTTTCATTCAAAATTTTATTCCGTATAAAATCATTTTTTCTGTAAAAATTTAGTGCAGCCTTGCAAAAAAAGCACCTTTGCGTGAAGGTAGCAGCCCTTGCAAAAGTCGATACATTCTTATTTTTTACAAATTTTGGATAGGATAAATTCTATTTAATAGAAAAAAAAATGATATTTTTGTGTTTTAAGGAATGAATTGACAGGAATACTCTATTTTATTTACTACTAGCAGACTGAAAGACCATGTTAAATATGAGAAAATTCTTTAGCTTTTTCACACAAGAAATAGCCATCGACCTAGGAACAGCCAATACACTTATCATTCACAACGATCAGGTTGTTGTAGATGAGCCTTCGATTGTTGCTGTTGACCGTAATACCAATGATGTTATTGCCGTTGGTAAAAAGGCGATGATGATGCATGAAAAGACACACCAAAAAATTAAAACCATTCGCCCTTTGAAAGATGGTGTTATTGCTGACTTTGAAGCAGCAGAGCGCATGATACAAGGGATGATTGATATGATCCCCAACCGTAGAAAGCTGCTACGCAATATGCGCATGGTGGTTTGTATCCCTTCGGGGATTACGGAGGTAGAGAAAAGAGCGGTATTCGACTCGGCAGAGCATGTGGGGTCTCGTGAGACTTACCTCATTCATGAACCCATGGCAGCAGCCTTAGGTATTGGTCTTGATGTAACCGAACCCGTAGGAAATATGATTATTGATATTGGAGGGGGTACTACCGAAATTGCAGTGATTGCTTTGGCGGGAATTGTTTGTGATCAATCGATTCGTACTGCTGGAGATGAGTTTACCTTTGACATCGTCAATTATATGCGCCGTCAGCACAACCTCTTGATTGGAGAGCGTACTGCCGAGCAAATTAAAATTCATGTTGGTGCCGCTTTACATGAATTGGAAGAGCCCCCTGCAGACTATCCTGTGAATGGTCGTGACTTGATGACGGGGATTCCTAAACAAATCATGGTTTCTTACAGCGAAATTAGCCACTGCTTAGACAAGTCGATTTCTAAAATTGAAGAAGCCATTCTAAAAGCTTTGGAAAGTACACCACCTGAGCTTGCTGCTGACATTTATCGTACGGGGCTTTACCTCACCGGAGGAGGAGCATTACTACGTGGGCTAGATCGTAGAATTAGCCAAAAAACCAAACTGCCCGTACATATTGCAGATGATCCACTACGAGCCGTTGTTCGTGGAACTGGTATAGCGCTAAAGAATATTGTAAAGTTTTCTTTCCTTATTTCGCAAAAAAATATGTAAGACTAATCTTGCACATGTTTATAAATAACCTGCAAACATGTGTCAACCCTTACTTGAGTTGAACCTATAGAGCAACTAATATTGTATTTGCTTGCTAGACTATTAGATGCTAGACTTAGAAACCCAAAGACAGGAGGTATATCATCTAGTCTTTAGGTTTCTAAGTCTAGTGTTTACCCCTAAAGGGATACCCATGGTATCATCTCTACTACTCAGTTGATTTAAGGGATGACTCATATTTGTACATTAGACAATTGCTAGCCCAAGCGCAACAATATGAACAAAATAGGCCTTTTCCTACTCAAGTTCAATGGACTTTTCGCCTTTTTGATATTAGAAATACTATCGCTCTATCTTTATTTTTCACAAAATGCAACCCCTGAAAAAACTGCTTTTATTAGCTCTGCCAATCAGGTGGTAGCTGGTATCTACGATTACTCTAGCCGTTGGTCTCATTATTGGAATCTTGCTGCGGTAAACGACTCTTTGGCCAAAGAAAATGCCCGATTAAAAATGCAACTCCCCAGTTCGCAGTTTTCACATCTGGTAGATACCTTCCAAATTAAAGATCAGCTCTACGCACAACAATTCAACTACACCGAAGCGATTATTGTCAACAATTCTACACATCGCCCCAATAATTTCATTACCTTAAATCGGGGTAGCAAGCATGGCATACGAATCAATACTGGAGTGGTCAGTGGAACCCGAGAGGGGATCATTGGCATTGTAAGAGCGGTTTCTCCAAATTATAGTCTTGCGATGTCCCTATTGCACAAAGACACTCGCATTAGCAGTAAAATAAAATCTAGTGGTAATTTTGGAGTACTCGTTTGGAAAAACAACAACGATATTCGACACATGACCCTAGAGTCAATTCCCAAACATGCCAAGATTGAAAAAGGTGATACAGTTATTACTAGTGGCTTTTCTACCATCTTCCCCGAAGGCATTATGATTGGGACTATTGATAGCTTTTATTTGGAATCGGGAAGCAATTTCTACACTACGATTGTATCACTTGCAGCAGATTTAGGTAAAACTCAATATGTGTATATTGTAGATGATTTGATGCGAGAAGAACGACAAAAACTAGAGGAGGGATTGCAAAATGAATAATGTCTATACGGCTAATATTTTTCGTTTCTTTTTTTTACTACTATTGCAAGGGCTTGTTTTTCAAAACATTGGCTTCAACAATATCAATATATACATCTATCCTTTGTTTATTCTGCTGCTCCCCTTAAATTTGCCTCATGGTATTGTAGTTGCTTTGGGGTTTTTGATGGGATTGTCGGTAGATATTTTTTATAATGGATTTGGACTACATGCCGCCTGCTTGGTCATTATAGCCTTTGCACGCCCCTTAGTACTAGCCTTGCTCGAGCCCCGGGGGGGCTTCGAAATCGGGCAAACCCTTACCAAAAAAAGTTTGGGACTGCGCTGGTTTTTGAGGTATAGTGCCCTCATGACCTTTGCCCATGCGTTCATAGTCACTACATTACAAAATCTGGCATTCGGCTGGATGTGGCTTGCTAAAATTGTTATTGCCTTTGTTTTATCTTGGTTATTCATTATCTTATACCAATATATTTTTAATCCTAAACATTAGTATCAGTTTCCAATGCAAGACTTATTCACATCTAGACAACGGGTTCTGCAAATTACAGTGATGCTTGTAGGAGCAATACTCATCATGAAATGCTTCCAACTACAGGTTTGGGATGAATCTTACCAACAACAACACAGCTATCGGCAAGCCCTTACCCTCTACCCCTCTCGGGGCTTGATCTATGACCGCAACGACAGCCTGCTCATCTACAACCTTGCGATGTATGACCTCATGGCCACCTATGAAAATGTACGTCGTGCCAATATTGACACCCAACGCTTTTGCAATTTTTTGAACATCAATACTGCTGACTTTATTCAGAACATGGAAAAAGATTGGCGCAACAAGCGTTTTTCTAAGCGCAAACCCTTCGAATTTCTAACCAAAGTACCCGCCGATAGTTTTGCCACCTTCGAAGAACACCTTTATGAATTTCCTGGCTTTGAAAGTGTTCGGAAAAATGTTAGAGGGTACCCTGTGCGTGTAGGTGCCCACATGCTAGGCTATATTTCAGAGGTCAATCAGGATAAAATAGATCAATCTAATGGCTTGTACCAACGGGGCGACTATACGGGTGCTAGCGGTTTAGAGCTTTTTTATGAAGAACAACTCAGAGGCGAGCGTGGGGTTCGGCATGTCTTGAAAGATAAATGGGGAAAGGTAAAGGGACAGTATAAGAATGGAGAAAAGGATATCTTGGCAGTGTCTGGCTACGACCTTATTACCTCTATCGACCTAAAGCTACAACGCTATGCAGAGGAGTTGATGCAAAACAAAATTGGAGCTATTGTAGCAATCGAACCTTCTACGGGTGAAATTTTGGCGATGGTCAGTGCCCCTTCTTACAACCCTCAGATCTTGGCCGTAGATCGCAATCGAGTCAATGCCTTTAATGCCTTGCGTAGCGACTCTACCGAACCGCTTTTCAATCGGGCTTTGATGGCTCAATACCCACCGGGCTCCATCTTCAAACCAGTACTTGCGGCTATTGCGCTTCAAGAAGGGGTTTTAACTCCTGATCGGGGCATGGGCTGCCCAGGTGGATTTATCCTTGGTAGCCTGCGTATTGGCTGTCATGGTCATGGTCCTGTGTCTAGCCCATCGGCAGCGATTCAATACTCCTGCAACAACTATTTCTGCCAGACCTATCGGGAAATGGTCAATATTTATGGTTATAACTTTCCAGAAAAAGGAATGCAACGACTTATGGAGCATCTCCAAGCCTTTGGGCTAGGGCGCAAAACAGGGGTAGATATGCCAGGAGAAGCTTCGGGCAATATTCCAACGATTGAGTATTTTGACAAACGCTATGGGAAGGGGCGTTGGAGATTCTCTCATTCTGTTTCTATTGGAATTGGACAGGGAGAATTGCAGATTACCCCTCTACAAATGGCGAACCTCGCTGCTATTATTGCCAATAGAGGCTTTTACTACACCCCACATTTTGCCAAAGAGTTTAAGGGGGATAGTTCCGATGTATTAGCCCCCTACCAAGAGCGGCACTACACCAAAGTACATCCTCGTCATTTTGAAGTAGTGGTAGATGGTATGCGCAAGGTAGTTATTGCAGGAACAGGACTTCGTGCCAATATTCCTGATATCGAGCTCTGTGGAAAAACTGGAACCGTAGAAAATGTACATGGCAAAGATCACTCTACTTTTATTGCTTTTGCCCCCAAGGATAACCCCAAAATCGCCGTGGCGGTCTATGTAGAAAACGGAGGTTATGGTTCAACCTATGCGGCCCCTATCTCTAGTTTAATTATTGAAAAATATCTTAGAGGCGAAATTTTGACAGATCAACGCAAATATCTAGAAAAAACCATGATGGAAGCGGATCTGATCTCTCCAAAAATTCCTTAATTCTATATCCTATGTTAGAACAAATGGATCTGAGCATCGCGCCAGAAATGAAACAGCAAATTGAAAAAGAGTTAGAGCGCATCAGTAAAGAAAACAATATCAATATCCTTTATGCCTGCGAAAGTGGTAGTCGGGCTTGGGGGTTTGCCTCTCCTGATAGCGATTATGATGTACGGATTATTTATGTCCATAACCTAAAACACTATTTATCTATTCTCCCGAAAAAAGATAGCTTAGAATACTTTTTAGAGCATGATTTAGATGTAAATGGCTGGGATTTGAAAAAATTTCTCCAGCTCCTCCTAAAATCTAATGCCACGCCATTTGAGTGGTTGCAATCACCGATTGTATATAGTCATGATCCCGAATTTAAAGCCGCTGTTTGGAAATTAGCTCAAGATTATTTTCAGCCTAGGGCTACCATGCACCACTATTTGGGTTTAGCACAAAATGCTTTTCGCAAAGGCTTGGTGACCGAATTTGAAATCAATATCAAAAAGTACTTCTATGTACTCCGCCCCCTTTTTGCAACCATGTGGATTGCCGATCGCAAGACCGTTGCCCCTATGAACTTTGCAGAACTCATGCCTGTTCTTGACCCCCATCCCAAAATTAAGGAGATGGTGCTTGACCTTTGGCAACAAAAGCTAACAGCAAGCGAAGGCGATACGGTACAACTGATTCCAGAATTGGTCAACTTTATCGAAGAACAAGCCGAACGCTGTTTTGCCATCGCAGATGCCACTGAGAAAGTAGAACATGAGGTTAGTGCCTTAGACGCTTTCTTCCGCTCAGTGTTGAAACGCTATCAATAGTTTTTTCGCCTCTTGCGTAGCAAGAACCTAGCTAAGCCAGGTCCTTGCTCTTGGCGCCGCGCTGCGGAGGGGCAGCTGACTGCAAGGAGGCTGGATGATGACCAAAGGGAAGAAGCTGAGCAGAACTGCCCCAAAGGGGTGCCCTTGGCACGAACCCCGTAGCATAGCGGAGACGACCGCTTGCGGGCGGCTGCCCCAAATAAAAGATAAAGTAGAAAGACAAAATGTCTAAATCAACCAAGCTTACGTCTCATTACACACTACTTCCTGTCACACTACAAGCATCTATCAGTCTAGCGTCTATCAATCTAACATCTTTTAGTCTAATCATCTCCCTCATGACCATCCAAAATCTTCGAGATCAACAGCTTATCCTCTTCGAATGCATCACGGGTTCCAAAGCCT
>CAZOLU010000111.1:0-10717 GCA_964580485.1 uncultured Saprospiraceae bacterium
AATAGTCACCAAATATAATTAAAATCGGGGATTTATTTTTTGACCATTACTTAGCATTGATAAAATGAGCTTTCCTTCTTATTAATTGATTAAAACAGCTTTGGTTTTAAAAAATGCTAATTTGGAATCAGTCAAATTATAATTAACATTGGTTTTTTAGATTAAAATCTAAGACATTTGAAAATAACGCAGCAGCTCTAGCTTATTTAGCAAATACGATTATGCCTTTTCAGGGGTTTCTCCTGCTAGAACCATCAACAACTCCATATTCTCAACCAAACCCATAGTGAGTGCAGTCAGTGATCCTTCCAACTCATTAAGATCTAGGTTATCTAGCTCTAAGGTATCCCGATACAGCAAATTTTCTCCAGTTTCATCTAAGGCAAATGCTCCAAAAATCAGTCCTCGATTGGCTTGTAACAGTTGCTTAAAAAGTTGTGGATCATTTACTTTTACCTCTAGTATTTTTTGTTCAATAAGTAGAAGGTCTTCTTCACAGTCAATCACCATATTATCAATAGCATGGTCTGGGTTGGAAATCACAAACATACCTTCCTCTGGAAATTCCTTAACGATATTATGCCCCAATTCCAGTAGATAGCCTTTTACTTTTTCAAAATGGCTCATATTTTAGTCCGTTTAAAGGGTGTAGAAATTAATTTTAAATGAATCGATTGAAAATACAATTTTATCTTGAATCCCAAAGATTGAAGCTCAACTTTTTTGAAAAAGTTGATGAGAATAAAGCCTCATAAGCATATACTATGTGTAGTGTCAAACCAAATATACTCTGCCCAAGGCCTACAAAGTTAGAGCTAAAATTGATGGAAGTCAGCCCTACACTCCAGGTATTCTGATATCAGTCATTCATTTTCAAGTAGCACTAGTGTAATTTTATTTATTATTAGTTCAAGCAAAAAGCATGATTATGAATAACATTTTTAACATCCTAAGCTTAGCACTCCTCTCCTTGTTTTTGTCGACACCCGTACTTGCTCAAACAGATGTTACCGATAGTCTTCCACCTAATCAGCAGCTAAGTGTCATTGAGAAGCATGATGGAGCGCAGTTTATCGGAGTTATTATTAGTGATGATAATAGAGAAGTACTGATTCGCACCGAAAAAACAGGAGATATCTATATTCCCAAACATGAAATTGCAAGTATTGAAGCCTACAACCCCAAGATGTTTAAAAAAGGACTTTTTGTAGGTGAAGATCTATTTGCGACCCGTTATACGTTTACCACTAATGGGCTACCTATAAAAAAAGGCGAAAGCTATGTCTTGCTAAATCTATATGGCTCGGATATCCAATTTACAGTAGCCAACAATTTTAGTCTTGGAGTAATTACAAGTTGGGGAATGCTTCCAATTATTGCTTCTGCCAAAAAAAGCTTCTCTATAGGAGAAAACACCCACATGGCGGTAGGTGCTCTAGCGGGTTGGGAAGGGTCTTGGTTTCCATCCATTCAGCGAATAGGTGGCACTCTACCATTTGTATCTTTTACCAAAGGAAATAGAGTGAATAATTTTTCAATAAATGCGGGTTATCTTTACCTTACTTACTCAGAAATAAATTCTAATTTTAACGTAACTGACACCTTTTCAAATCATACCATTGAGCAGAAAAGCTTCCATTCTCCTATGATTGGTTTCGCGGGATTAGCAAAATTGAGTCCGCGCAGCTCATTTGTATTCGACTCCTTTATGATTCCTATTGCAATTCCAGGGATGAGCGGTCCAAGCTTTATCTTAATGCCAGGAATGCGTTTCAATCCAAAAAAAGACTGTATGAGCGAGCCTTATCCTTCAACTTTAATATAGTTTTTCTGGATGGCGAAATCAACCCGCCTTTTCCAATTCCAAACATTTCCTGGTTTATTTTATTGTAGTATGCTGGGCTTAGAGATTTTTGGTATCTATTATAGCATCATCTGAATAAAAATCTTGCTTCAATTCCTCCCAAAAGCTTTGCAAAGGTTCTTCCAGCGCAGCAACTTCCCCTTGGGGTTTCAGATCTTGAAGAATGTCTACTAAGGTGTTGATGCGTACATCTGTGGTGTAAAACTTGTTAATCACCACTACCCCCTGTTGTTGAACAACACAATACCCCGCCTGGAAATGCCCTTTTTCATAACGCACTTTATAACCTAAGGCTTTGTATAGTTCCTCTATTTTTTTTAATGTTGCTTTATTGAGTTTCATCGAACTTATTTTAATAGCAAACATACGGGATTTGTAAATAAATCGCAAGTTGCCCCCTCAAAATCAAAGATTTTACGTTTTTTTGATTACTAAAACTCGCTTTAAGCTCTATTTATGTACCCAAGCCTAAGACATATTATTTTCGACTGGACAGGAGTAGATATTCCTATGCTTGGAGTAGTTCAAACTACAGGTTTATTTCTAGCCCTAGCCTTTCTTTCAAGTGGTTATTTGCTCTATATAGAGTTGAAACGACGAGCCAACTTGGGAGATCTAAGAGGGGTGAGTACGGAAATTGACGTTGGAGGTTCATTAGGAGTGGGAGAACTGCTTTTGCATTTGCTGCTAGGAATGGCCTTGGGGTACAAGGGCATTCATATACTCACTCACCCCAACCTGTACAGTGGACCAGCAGCAGACAAAGCAATTTGGTCAATCACACAAGGTAGCTGGTGGGGAGCAATTTTGGGTGCCTTATTTTTTGTACTTTGGAAAATCTGGGAAAAGCGGCAAGAGCTGAAAAAATACCCAGAGCCGCAAGAGATTACACAGTTGATTATGCCACATGATCGAGTCGGTGAGATTGTGCTGATTGTGAGTATCAGTGGAGTTACGGGTTCTAAGCTATTGTATTTATTGGAATATTCATCTCCTGCTCAGCTCTGGCAAGACATCAGCAGTTGGTCGAGCTTGAGTCTTTATGGTGGGCTGATTGCCAGCATGTTGGTGTTGATGGTTTATGCTCAACGCAAAGCTATTGCCCCGCTTCAACTCTTAGATGCCCTAGCCCCTATCTTATTTTTAGCCTATGGCTTGGGGCGTTTAGGCAGTCACTTGGCCGGCAATGGCTATTGGGGGCTGCCTGCAGGCAGCCTGCAAGCCTATCTCAGCTCTACCTATCCCAATAATATTGCTAATGAGGGCGTTCCAATGGAAGATTGTTATTATCTCTCCTCTATGGGAAATTACTGCCTAGAATTACCGCAAGCCGTTTACACGATCGGTCTTTGGGAATTTGTCATTTCGATCTTGGTCTTTATACTGCTCTGGGCTTTTCGAGGAATAACTCGCCCCGTAGGATTGCTTTTTGCCATCAATCTAGTGTTGAATGGGGCAATGCGTTGGGGAATTGAACAGTTTAGAGTAGAGGGGCTTGGTCCTACCGAAGTGATAGCCTTGGGGATGATTGCTTTTGGCGGAATTATGAGTATACTCCTATTGTGGAGGAAATACAGGTCACAGCCTCCGCAGCCCTAACGTCTAGATTCCTGCTTTTTGCGCCAAGCCACCACCATCAAGACCATTCGATCATAAGACTGTAGCCCCTCTTTGACCCCCTGCATTTTTAGGTAAGCTTCATAAGCTAGCTCTTGAAGTCCAGGTACAAATTCAAAATACTTGTCCATTTCGGCATAAATAGCCTCTAAATCATTAAACATCCCCCGATCAATTTCAGGGCGGCGTTGCAAATAATACTCAGGGTCGCTGTAAAGCAATTCCCCAAAAACATAACGCCAATAATTGAGTTGCCCAGAATAGCGTATCGCAGGGTTCTTGGAACGCAAACAGGCCATATAGCCCAAAAAGTTGCAGGTTCCCTCATCTCCAAAACCATAGCCATGCGCCATTTCATGAGCCAAGGTAAAAGGCTTTTGCAAAATATGTAATGCCGACTCGATATGTCCTTCTCCGGTAAAGGGCATATACACTCCTGAGGAGTTGAAGCCATAAAGCAGCCCCTTGGGGGCTAGCTGTCGCCCTCTCACCCGGCCTACAGTAGGGTAATTCCATTCCTTCAGCACAGCAACTAAACATTGGCGCATTTCTTCTTCTAAAGCCGCAGCATCGGGGAAATAAGCTTCAGTGAGCGCAAAAGTATCTATAGCGCCGATCTCAGTACGGGCAGCTGCCGCCTCTTGCATGATATAGTCAGCTTCGGCACGTAGCTCCTTCACATACAGCTCCCTAGCATCAATGCCAATTTGTTGCTCCAAAGGAATCCGTGCATAGTTGTATCCCCAAATCACCAAGAAAACAAAAATCAGCCCTCCTAAAAAATTACCCGTTGCTCTAGCCGTATCCCAATACCACTGTCGCCAACTTCGTGAAGCCTTACGCCCTTTGAAACTGCGATAGATGCGCCAGAGCCCCCAAAACAGCATTATAAAAAAAAGTATATAAAGTAGAGCAAAGGGTAGCTGCCCCGTAGTATGATCAAAAACCCAACGAATCGCCAAAAAAAAGCCTCTGGAGTAGAGATACTCACAAAGTGAAGGAAAAATACCAAAGAGCACCCTCAGTACAATGGCAGCAAGACCCATCCACATCCAAAAATGCTGTCTTTTAAAGTGGACTTTCATGTCGTTTCTAGATTTTTAAGCTCAAAGGCAGATAAAGTTGATGCTTTTTGTGTATATTGTAACACTTTTCCAGTGTTGTTATTGCATAAACTTATGGATGGCTTTATTTGTTTAAAAATTTGGATTTTAGGAATTGTTTGGACGGGCTCCTTTTATTTTTTAGCAGCTTACCTGCTTTCTATATTCCCCATGCCTGCCCTCTTTTACTTCAGAAGAAAACTCCAAGGCTGGTCCGACAATATTGCATGGCTAGATGAAAAAAAAGCTAAAAGACGCTGGACCTTCAGTAAATTTTTATTCAAAATCTTAGCTGCCATACTTTGGTTGTCCCTAATGTTCACCTGTTTATATGGGCTTTATCAAGTTTCAACACTTTGGGTGGCTTTGGAAGATCCTTATTTTGGGGCTTATTATGCCATCGCAGCAACATTACCTAGCCTATTTCTAAGTTATTGGGGCATCAAGATCTACCGAAATGCTGCTAATTCAAAGCTAAAAGCTTACCAGCCAGACAATCGACCAGCATTAGAACGGCTAAAGGCTCCTTTGGGTTAATCTTTCAAATCCTCTTGCCTATTGTCAGGCTTCAACAAATGACTAATTTGATCAAAGGTCTTAATAATTTCAGGTAAGCGACGTAATGCTGCAATTTCTTTGAATTTCGTAAAGGCATGTGCGGCTGGCGAGCCCATATACCGTTTTCCACCAGGAATAGATTTAGAGACCCCAGTCTGTGCTAAAATGACAGCCCCTTCTCCAATGACTAATCCTTTAGAAATGCCCACTTGCCCGAAAATCACGACATGGTCCTGAATAATCGTTTTGCCAGCTACTCCGGTTTGTGCTGCGATCAAACAGTGTTTGCCAATCGTCACCCCATGCCCGATATGCACCTGATCATCTAATTTAGTTCCTTCTCCAATAATCGTATCTCCCGAAACACCTCGATCAATCGTACAAGCTGCTCCAATTCTCACATCATCCTGAATAATTACCCGACCAATAGAATGCCAACCTGTATAAGATCGGTCTTCATTTTTGTGGAAATAAAAAGCGGCATTACCAATAGCAGTATTGGAATGAATTTGTACTCGATTACCAATTTCGGTATAATCACAGATAACCGTATTGGCACGAATTAAGCAATCATCTCCTATCTTAACATGATTCCCAATCACCACTCCTGGTTCAATGATGGTATTTTTCCCAATTTTGGCTGTTGGACTGATGTTAGCACTCATCGGAACAAAGGGCAGAAACCTCAAAGCTAGGGTGTTGTAGGCTTCAAATGGTTGCTCTACCAGCAATAAGGCTTTATTGGGCGGACATTCTACTTCCTTGTTGACCAAAATTGCCGAAGCAGAAGAATATATAGCACGGTTGAAATACTGTTCATTATCTACAAAAATCAGACTCCCCTTGCATACCTTATGAATTTCATTGAGATGCGTAATCAGCACATTGGGATCTCCAATAATCTTTGCTTCCAAAATTGCCGCCAATTCCTTTACGGTCATAGCTGTTCTTAACTGCATACCTCCACGTTTATTTAATTCTACCCTTAGTATAGCGTCCGGAAAGTTTTTTAATGTAGCTTTTATGGCCCTAAAAGGGCGACATCCAAGCTGCGAGGCGGTAAAGCCCCTCGCACAGCATTATGCAATGACTTAGCGGACGCTGTACTTAGACCAAAGTTGTCTAATATTTTGGGTTGATGATTTTCTTATTTGTATGATAGTATTCTTCAAAACTAGATGAAGTTGGTACCTTCATCTCTATGCAGCTTTCAAGCGAAACTACCATGAGTAAAGATAATAAATTCTACAACAGTCAGACATAATTAGTTCTAAGATTTTCACTTTTTAATCCCTACTAAGCAGGTCGATCTTTTTGATTCTCCTAATAGAATTTGTATTTTGCCTTGATTTTGTAAAAATTAGGTTTAAAGCAAGTATTGATATAACTCTACACTTATGGCAAGTGAAAAATATATTTATAACGAAAACACCCTGCGCTACGAACGGGTTAAAGGTTCTAGGAAGAGGCTCCTGCTCAATATTTTAGGGATCCTCCTACTTTTTGGAGCACTCACCGCGGCCATTTTCTTTTTGGCCACAGGCAATAGTAGTGCACAAAAAATACAGCAACAAGAGCTCTCTGAAATGAAGCAGCGCTACGAACAGATGACGGAGCAGCTTGAGTTGATGGAAGAAGCTTTGGCCAATCTCCATGAGCGAGATGCAGCCATTTACAGACAAGTGTTGGAGTTGGACCCGACAGACGAAGGCTTTTGGAACGGCGGACGTGGCGGCAGCGACAAGTACGAGGGCCTTCGAGACCTGAGCGATGCGGAACTGCTGGCCGCATTGTCCGATCGCATTCAACAGATGCGAAAGCGACTAGCCTTGATGGCCGAAGTACAACAGCAGATTTTAGCCGCCGCCCAAGAAAAAGGGGAAATGCTCAAAGCCATCCCCTCGATCCGACCAGTTCGCCGACTCAATCGCAAACTCGAGTATCTGTCCGGTTTCGGCTACCGCAAACATCCTGCTTTCGATATTCAGAAACTGCATACGGGTATTGATTTCGGAGCACCTAAAGGCACTGCTGTGTATGCCACAGGTCACGGTAAAGTTATTAAGGTAATTATGCGCAAAAATGGCTATGGCCGACACATCATAATTGATCATGGCTTCAATTATAAAACCCTCTACGCCCATCTGTCGAAAATTGAGGTAAAGGTGGGAGAGCAGGTAAAACGTGGTCAAATTATTGGCCGTGTAGGCAGTACAGGAGCCGCCACTGCACCACATTTGCATTATGAAGTAATCTACAAAAAGAAAAAAATCAACCCCCTCCCATTCTGTCGGCACGGCTTAAACAACGAAGAATATCAAGAATTTGCAGAGTTGGTGAGTCGCCCGAATCAGGCATTGTCAATTCATTAAGCTAATGCTAACATAGGTTATTTTCTTCTCTTACTAATTGCTCGAACTTGCTGCTCTACATAAACAAAGTGAGCTCGATAACCAATGACACTAGAGAGTAGAGCCACCAAAAGCGTCCCCCATTGTAATATGCTGTTTAGTGGTAGTAAGTTGATCCAAAAGGTCTCTAAATACATCAACTGAATAATCTCCAAGCCCGTCCAGAGTATGGCACCCCACAAGGCGGCACCAAAGCACTGCCGCACCCACAGGGGCCGGCGGCGCATCAAGGCTCGGCGCAGCAACTTTTGATAAGGCTTATGTTCTGGGGCCAAGCCTAGCAACTGCCGAGCGATCCGAATCGCCTCCTCATCTTCACGCAAAATCAAATGAGCCTGTACCTTTTGATCTAAAGTGTGTAAATAAACATCTACTCCATCCACCTCTTGTAGATTTTCCAAAATAGCATACTCTAAAAGACGAGTTGCATATTCCAAATACTTGCGAAACTGGCGAGTCGCAAACAAAGCATTGCTGTAATAACACAGAATAATAAACTGCTCCTCTATGCCCATAAAACCCAAATCTTCTTCATTTTTTTCAAAGAATTGGATCAACTCATAACAGTTTTCAGACTCAATCGACTGAAAGTCTTCAAACAAATCAGATGGATGTCTAAAATCGATGCCCATTTTTATTTATCTCATTGAACTGGTACAATAATTTAGCTGCTGGAGTTTTGTGGTAAAAGTCATCCTAAACAGATCAACAACTTTCTAAACTCAATCACTAAAACGCAGAAAATCAACATTTAGTTGGACAAAAATACAGAATGTACTGCAGATCTCCGATTAATGCCAAGACTTTTTAATCGACTGAATAAGGAACTTTGTCTAAAAGAGTAAAGATTCTCAGAGGGCTGTATTAGATTTAAGATCTAATGTTATTTGCATTATTATGATTCGCAATATCCATATTCAATTCCATTCAGAAAATGATCCTTTTTTCCTATAAAACAATACCCATAAACTTATTAGCAGTATTTTTTTTGCAATTGATGCTGCATAGTTGTTTATTCAAAACTCCAGACCCCCAACCCAATAATCATCAGACTAAAATAGATACTATTATGAAGCCTGCACCAATTATTCCTTTAGAGGATTTTTTTAAAAACCCAGAGCGTTCTGCTTTTCAGCTTTCACCCAATGGGCAATACCTAGCCTTTCTTGCACCTTACCAAAACAGAAAAAATATCTTTGTTCAACGATTAGGATCACAAGATGCTGCCCAACGAATTACGGCAGTAACCGATAGGGATTTATCCAGCTTCTTTTGGGTCAATAATAACCAACTGCTGTACATTAGAGATAATGGGGGAGATGAAAACTTTCACCTCTTTGCAGTAAGTAAAGATGGACATCAGGAAAAAGATCTAACTCCTTTTGAAGGGGTACGGGTGAATATCATTGATGATCTTGAAGAAGATGAAACGCATTTGATTATTGGGATGAACAAACGCATTCCTCAGGTCTTTGATCCCTACCGCCTAAATATTGAAACGGGAGCGTTAGAACTTTTGGCTGAAAACCCTGGGAATATCACCAGCTGGATCACCGACCACGAAGGGCAGCTCCGTATCGCTATTGCCACCGATGGGGTCAACTCTAGCATTTTGTATCGGAAAACGGAAACGGATGAATTTAAAGTAATATTGGAAACCAACTTCAAACAAACGGTATACCCTATGTACTTTGATTTTGAGGGCAAGGAAGAAGTTTATGCCTTATCCAACCTCAATCGGGACAAAACAGCCGTCGTCAAGATGGATATCAATACAGGAAAAGAATTAGAGGTGATTTATGAGCACCCCGAAGTAGATGTTTCTTATATGTCCTATTCTCGAAAGCGCAAATGCCCTACAACCATCTCTTATGTTACTTGGAAACGTAGTTATAAATTTGTAGACCAACAGGTCGAGCAACTCTATCAACGATTAGAATCAGAGCTTAAAAATGTAGAGATTGTCCTGACAAGCACAACTAAGAACGAAGACAAGTTCATCATCCGTACTTACAGTGATCGTTCTTTAGGCGCATATTATTTTTATGATAAGGAAAAGGATGAGTTGAGTCCGATTGCAGAAGTCAGCCCTTGGTTGAATGAAAAGGAGTTGGCGGAGATGAAACCTATTGAGTACCAATCTCGGGATGGGCTTAAAATTCATGGATACCTGACCCTACCTGTTGGAGTTGAAGCTAAAAACCTACCTGTGGTGGTTAATCCGCATGGGGGGCCTTGGGCTAGAGATGTCTGGACTTTTAATCCTGAAGTACAGTTTTTGGCAAATCGAGGCTATGCCGTATTGCAAATGAATTTTCGGGGCAGTACAGGCTATGGTCGTCAGTTTTGGGAAGCTTCTTTCAAAGAATGGGGTTTAAAAATGCAGGATGATGTGAGTGATGGAGTACAATGGCTCGTGGATCAAGGCATTGCTGATCCCAAGCGGGTAGCCATTTATGGTGGAAGCTATGGTGGCTATGCTACCTTAGCTGGAATCACCTTTACTCCAAAGCTTTATGCTTGTGCCGTAGATTATGTAGGGGTTTCCAACCTCTTTACCTTTATGGAAACCATCCCTCCTTATTGGGAGCCTTATCGCAAAATGCTACATGAGATGGTAGGTGATCCTGAAAATGAGCAGGATAGCATTCGTATGCGAGCAACCTCTCCAGTCTTTCATGTTGATAAAATTCAGGCACCTCTACTTATTGCACAAGGGGCTAAAGACCCTCGTGTCAATCAAGCCGAATCGGATCAAGTAGTCGAAGCACTCCGTGCAAGAAATGTCGATGTAGAATATATTCTCAAAGAAAATGAAGGTCATGGATTCCAAAATGAAGAGAATCGATTTGAATTTTATGGACAGATGGAGAAGTTTCTACACAAACACCTTGGTGGAAGGGTAATCGAGCAGTAGCTTTAAAAAACTAGCAAAAAAATCATATATTTGTATTTAGAATCACGCTATGCGGCATCCTCTCAATCAATGGATAGAGGGTGTCGCTTTTAAGTACTCGGATCATAGTAATCCTACTGCATTTTTGATCTTTTTCCAAATAATTGCGTTAAAAAGCCTTGTCAGAGCTTAGCGCAGTTCGCTGCGCTCATGTTTTTTGCCTTATTCTTTGAAAAAATCTCTTCAAAATTCATTGTACGATTTCTTT
>CAZOLU010000112.1:0-10703 GCA_964580485.1 uncultured Saprospiraceae bacterium
ATTAACTGTTGCACGGAAAAAGTATCTGAAGTACAGCGAACATCGACCATGAGCAAAAAAAAAGAATTTGAGTTTTTTCATCCCCAATCTAAATATACCGATGATACTGTTTTGACCATAGCCATTGCTGCGGCTATTTTAGAAGCTAAACCCTACGAATCGGTGGTTAAACGCTTTGCGAATACTTATCCTCAGGTGGATTATGGGGGAAACTTCATCAAGTGGATGAAAGGCGAGCTAGATGGGCCTTACAATAGTTGGGGGAATGGCTCAGCCATGCGGGTTAGTCCTATTGCCTATGCTTTTGATCAGGAAGCGCAGGTTTTGGCAGAGGCTGAAGCCTCTGCTGCCATCACGCACAACCACCCCGAAGGCATCAAGGGTGCCCAAGCAGTTGCCCTCGCTATTTTTATGGCTCGCAAAGGCAGCAGCAAGCAGGAGATCAAAAACCGCATTCAAGTAGACTTTGGCTATGATCTAGAACGCACTTGCGACCAAATTCGCCCCTATTACCATTTTGATGTCAGTTGCCAAGGTTCTGTTCCGGAGTCGATCATTGCTTTTTTGGAAGCAGAAACTGTGGAAGACGCTATTCGGAATGCCGTTTCCTTGGGAGGAGATAGCGATACCATGGCTTCTATTTCTGGAGCCTTAGCAGAAGCTTTTTATGGTGGATTAACACCCCCATTCACACAAAAAACCTTGGAATATTTGGATACAGATTTATTGAAAATAGTATCGACCTTTGAGCAAAAATTAAAGCATGATGCTCCTCATTTCCGCTAACTTTCTCCTTAAAAAATGCTATTATTGCAGCAGCAAAAATCATTATAAATATGAGAATTATACTATTCACTGGAAAAGGAGGAGTTGGAAAGACCACTGCCGCTGCCGCTACCGCCTTGCAATCTGCCAAAGCTGGCTATAAAACCTTGGTCGTTTCAACAGACCCCGCTCATAGTCTTTCCGATGCGCTTGATGTAGAGCTGCAACCTGAGCCTACCCAAATTGATGAAAATCTCTGGGGGCAGGAGTTTGATGTTTATTATTCTATGAAAAAGCATTGGGATAATATGCGTAATCTGATGCTGACGGTTTTTCGTTGGCGTGGGGTGAAGAATATTGTTGCTGAGGAGCTATCGGTTTTACCTGGAATGGAAGAAGCTTCTGCCTTTTTGTGGATTGAGCAATACTATCGTGAAAAGACCTATGATGTTTTAATTATTGACTCAGCACCTACGGGTGAAACCTTAACCCTATTGTCCTTACCACAGGTGATGCAATCCTGGGTCTCTAAAGCCCTCCCTAAATTTGCAATAAAAACAGCTGGGCGACTCATTCGTAGAACAAGCGGAGTGCCTTTAGACAAAGGCTTTGAAGAGCTAGAAAAACTATTTGACAAACTGGAAAGCGTTCAAGAAGTTATGCTCAACCCCGAGGTCTGCTCCATTCGTATTGTGTGTAATCCTGAGCGTATGGTGATTCAGGAAGCCAAGCGAGCCTACACCTATTTGCAACTTTATGGCTACAATGTAGATGCAGTGATTGTGAATCGTATTTTGCCTGAAGCGATGGGAGCTAGTGGTAGTGTATTTGAGCAGTATGTAAAATCTCAGACTTCCTACCTAGAGGAAATAGAAGAAAGTTTTAGTCCCTTGCCGATTCTCAAAGCCAAGCATGTTGGGCAAGAGGTATTTGGCTTGGAATTATTAGATCGTATTGGTCAGGCGATTTACGATGATCGAAACCCTCAAGAAATTTATCACCGTGAAAACCCTTTCAAAGTAGAGGAGGAAAAGGAGCATTATATCATTTCTATGCACCTTCCTTTTATCGATCAAGATGATTTTAAATTGAATAAATATGGTGATGAGTTGGTGATCAACATCAGTGGTCGACGCAAAAGCGTCTTTTTGCCTCGCTTTGCCAACTACCTCGAAATGGATGGACACAGTTTCGAGCAGCCTTGGTTGCATGTACGCCTCAAAAAGAGTAAACTCTAATATGAGTTATCCCTTTGGGGCTAGACACTAGACTTAGAGACTCAAAGACAGGACTTATATTATCATCTAGTCTTTGGATCTTTTAGTCTAGCATCTAATCGTCTAGCAAGCAAATGCAATATGAGTTGCTCTATGCTCAACTCAAGATAAGGGATGACATGTATTTTATGTTTTTACAATTTCCTCAATTTTGGCAATTAAAGCCTTGCCCTCTGGGCTGAATTGCTCTAAAGTATTGTTTCCCCTAGCTTTGGCAATCGCCAAAAACACAAAATTATCCGCCAACACTTCATCGGGGTGGATGGTATAGGTGGTATTCTCCCCTATCTGAGTCCAGTAATTTTGGAGTTCTTCCTGACTGTAGCCCGTAGATTCATTTACCACCCGCCAAGTATTGCCTTCCTGCACTACCTCAAAAAGCTGAAATACCATGGTTTGCAATAATGGAATCATTCGATAGCTGCTAAATCGGGTGTAAATAGCTGGAATCGCCATAAAAGATCTGCCAGAACTATCCTGCACCTCTATTCCATAGCGAATATCTACCCCATCTGGATTGTATAAAATCCGTTGCTTTAAAAAATCAGACAGCTCTATATCTTCTAATTTCTGATAGCCAATGGCAGCATAAAGGGCATCCCTTTTATCTTTATTAAACCTAGAGTAAATATGAAAGATCTCATGAATTAGTGTCCGCAATAAACGCTCACTTGTGCCCAATTGTGCTTTAGGAATCACAATACAATGCTCTCGAGTATAAAATACAGAAGGTCCGTAATAAGCACCTTTGGTTTTGATGAGATGAATTTCGGGTAACTCTAAATCTGGATTGACTTTAGCACAATAATCCAAAGCTTGTCGGAATATTTGAATCATCTCCTTGCGCTCTTGTGGGCTAAAATCGAGGACATCCTCCTGCAACATCTTTCTATATTGCTCCAACATCTGCTTTCGTTCCCCAGAAGGTGACTCCAACTTCAACTGAACACTCATCTCCAAAGGGGTTACTTTCTCAAAATAATGCTCCATCTCATCCTTTGTTACTGCCGCCGCAGCTTCCTCCTTATTTAACAACTTGAAGCTGGTAAGATCATGCTTAATGACATTGTGCTGTATGCTGCTAGCCTGGCAGCCCATAAGCAAGTAAGCTATGCCTAAAAGCATCAATAGAGATCGAAATTTAAACATAAGTTGAATATTTTTTGATTGGTTTATCGAATGCTTTGTTGTAAATAAAGGGTTGCCTCTGGACCTGTGCAAAACAACAGGTCTAATATACTCAAATTAGGTATAAACCCATGACGATCTTCAAAAACTTGTGGGTAGTAGGCTACTTGAAACTGGGAGTCCCACTCTGCAGCACTTGGAGCTGTTTTGGGGTTGATTTTATTCCGAAAATCTAACACAGCTTCCAGTTCTTCCTCTTTTTGGTAAGTATCTGTAAAAGCTACTTGAGCTGGCAGTCCTAAGGTGTTTAAAATAAAGTTTTGCAAATTAATATTAAAATCAAACAACAAATCATATTTTTTCTCGTAAAATTGTACCAACGATTCCGCATAATAGTCGAAAAAGGGTGCACGCCCGTAGGCCGTACGTATAGATCGCCAATGTACCTGCTGCCAATTTTCTGAATAATCAATCTGTACGTCTCGAATATCCTTCTGTTGGTGCTTACCTTTTACCAATGGAATACTGAGGCAGAGTACTCCATTTGCTGTAATAATATGGCTGCGGTTTCTAAAAGAGCGCTTTACATAATGCTCTTTTTGCTCAATGTAGATATTTGGATATAGTAAAGACTTGCTAAAATACTGAATTGGAGCCCAATACTGTATTTCTAATAAGATTGCTGAATTCATAATAAAAGATATTGTTGAGCGCATCCCCAAAACTACCAACGGTAGTACCGTCCATAAGTTTAATGACTCCCTGAATGCTATATTAGTTGAGGTATAAAAATTAGATGTATGAACCCGAACTCTATCATCATTGATAGATATCAACTAATATTTAATGTATTAATTTGGCGTTTATTCAAAACAAGTTTGTAACTTAACGTCAGGTTTAAAGATGATTTGCTGCTAGGACAAAACACCAATAGATCTACCCAATAATTACTTTGTAGTTTTTAATCTTCATTCAAAAAAGGATTAAATAATACCGTAATTTGGTATAAAAGAATGCTAGACGGCTACAATAATATGACTTAGAGCTTTGAAATAAAAGACTTTTTGTTTTTTTATCAAGGCTTAAATGCTATTTTTGTAATAAGATATTTCATTGATGCTGTTTAGGCAACAACTAGTAGCTCGCTTTTGTGCTTAAAATTGAATTTCGTAGCTTTCTATTAACACCAAAACTTTATATGAAAAAGCAAATTATACACGTTGCGTTATTACTTATACTAGGCATTTCAGGTCTTCAAGCCCAACAAGATCCCATGTTTACCAAGTATATGTTCAACCCCTTGCAATACAATCCAGCTTATGCCGGTAGTGCAGAGGCTTTGGATATGGTTTTATTACATCGTCAGCAGTGGTGGGGTATTGATGGAGCACCAATGACCCAAAACCTTTCCATGCATTCTCCTATCAAGGACAAGAATATTGGATTGGGATTGAACCTTATGTTGGATCAAATTGCAACCCAACGCAATCTGAACGCCTACGCTTCTTTTGCCTACCGCATTCCATTGAACAATAAAGGCACAACCAACTTAGCAATAGGAATGCAAGGAGGTGTATCTAATGTAGCTGCCGACTGGACCGACTTGGAAATTGAAAACCCTAACGATCCAGCCTTTCAGGATCTACAACCCAACCTTTGGCTACCAAACTTTGGAGCTGGGCTTTATTTACAGTCAGAAACTTGGTATGTAGGGTTTTCTGCTCCCATGCTCATCAACAATAGATTGCGTCAGAGTACAACCAACACTATCCCTACAGCTCAGCAATACCGCCATTACTACCTCTCGGGAGGTGCGGCGATTAAGTTGAATTCTAGTATGGTTTTCCGACCTTCTATTTTAGTAAAGAATGTAGGACTATTCATCGAGCGCAACCAATTGAACAATGTAGGTGCGCCTACCGAATTTGACTTAGATTTGGCCATGTTATTCAACGACATGTTCTGGGTTGGAGTTTCCTTCCGCTCAGCAGTGGAGGTCATCAACAATACAAGTACTTATGATTCTGTAGATTTTTGGGCAACGATTCGTCTCAAAAATGGATTGCGTATCGGCGCTGCCTATGATTATACCCTAACCGAATTGCAAGGACCTGCACAAGGCTCTTACGAGATTCTTCTAGGTTATGACCTTATACGTAATGTAGGTCGAATGCGTCATGTGCGCTACTTCTAAACTTACCTTTGCAAGAGAAAGCTCCAAAGGTTTTCTCTTGCTTTAGTTTTCTGATACAAACGAACAAACACAGTACATTTGCATCCTCTTTATCACTTCTTTCGAGAAGCTAACTAACCTGAGTTTAAAACATTATGCGGTTTTTTAAGTCGTTTTTTTTATTGGCTTTTCTCTGTTTTTTTGCAGTAAGCCTTTCGGCACAAGCGCCTAAAGGAAAACTTAGACGTGCAAAAAAAGCCATGGAGACTTCAAATTATCTAAAAGCTACCGAGCTATATCTTAATATTTTAGAAAAATATGACGATGCTGAGGCTAAAATCAACATAGCCGAATGTTATCGAATGCTGCGTAATTCTGATGAAATGGAGTATTGGTATGGCCAAGCAGCACTGCTGCCCCAATCTCCACCACTTACGCTACTATATTATGCACAGGCTCTACAAATGAATGGGAAATACGATAAGGCTAAAAAATGGGCTCAAGAATATCTTGAGATCATTCCAGGAGATACCCGAGCATTGTTTTTACTAAAAGCCTGTGAGGAAGATGTAGTAGCCAACCTAAGAGCAACTGGTGCACTTTATGATGTCCAGTCTAGAGATGAAATTAACAGCGATAAAGATGATTTTGGCCCTGCATTTTACAAAGAAGGGGATCAGGAAAAACTAGTGGTGGTTTCTACTCGCGACCGGGTTAGAGGAAAATTCCCTACTCGGGTTATCGAAGATGGTTGGACTGGTGATGGATTTTCTCAACTCTTTGTTATTGATAAAGACCTTAAAGACGAAAAAACCTATACCTACGATTACAAAAATTTTGAATCTTTCAAAAAACTGCATAAAGCCAAGTATCATATTGGTCCAGTGTCTTTCTCCAAAGATGGTAATATTGCTTATTTTTCTGCTACGGATTTGGATGGTAGAGCAGATGGAGATAATGATAGCATTCGCACCAAAATCTATAAAGTAGATAAAAAAGGAAAGAAATGGTCGAGCCCACAGGGGATTGTCTTCAACAGCGAAGACTACGATGTAATGCACCCTTCTCTTTCTGCAGATGGGACTATGTTGTTTTTTGCAGCGAATATGCCCTTGGGTTTTGGGGGAATGGATCTTTACGTCTCTTATTTGGATAATGGCGTTTGGTCACAGCCTATCAACTTAGGTCCTACCATCAACACTGAAGGGGATGAAACCTTCCCTTTTATTCATGGTGATGGCACAGAATATACCTTATACTTTAGTTCTAATGGGCATACAGGATTGGGTGGACTTGACATTTACATGGCCAAAGAAAATTTTGGTACTTGGATGGAACCCACCAACTTGGGATATCCTGTAAATAGTAACTTTGATGATTTTTCCTTTATTATTAACGAAGAAAAAACACATGGTTATTTTGCTTCTAATCGGAATGCAAAAAAGGATGAGCTTAATGAAACTAGAGGAGGCGATGATATCTTTAGCTTCTCTAAATTATCTGTTTCTGTTGAGGTGCTTGTTTTTGATAAAACTACTGAAAAACCCCTTCCTGGTGCAGAAGTTTATACCGCTTGCACCAATGTAGAAAGCTATACCACCAACGAAGATGGAAAGGCCTTTTTAGAAGTGGGCTTGGACAACCCTTGCGATTTTGCAGCCGAATACTTGGGCTATAAGCCTAATAACGTACGTACTAAAGCTACGGATATCAAAGCAGGACAAACTATCGTTATTCCTATCGGTTTGGAAGTAGAACGGGTATTTGATGTGGGAGGTACCGTAGTTGATGGATATACAGGCCTGCCACTTAAAGATGCGTTGGTTCGCCTCAAGTCCGATTGTGAAGGTAAACAGGATGAACAATCAGTGTTGACGGATGACCAAGGCTACTATGAGTTTTTAGAAATTAAGGAAGATTGTGACTTCCAGGTTATTGTTTCTAAGGAAGGATTTACCAAAGGCTCGGCAACCTTTACCACCAAAAATGTTGAATCTGGCGAAGAAGCTATTCTCATTGATCTAGCCATTAACTGCCTACCTGGTTTTGGCGACTGCCCTGACGATAAGGAGTTTCCTAGTGATTGTAATCCTACGGGTAATCGTGATGAATGGGGGAACGACGAATGTATCGACTCTATCGGCAATAAGAAATATATCGACACAGATGGAGATGTGGTTTATGAGGTTAGTCCTGAAGGAGATACTACTTGGTACAAACTTCAGGAAGATGTACCTCAAGTGCTGAACATCTACTATGATTTTGATCGTGCTAATATTCGAGATGATGCTCGACCTCGTCTTGATTCCCTTATAGCCTTCCTCAATATGTTCCCTGAGGCCTCTGTCAAATTTACTTCACATACCGATGCTCGTGGTAGTAAAATCTACAATCGCCGCTTATCCAGACGACGTGCAGAATCGGTGGTGCGCTACTTGATTGGCAATGGAATTGCAGGCAAACGCATCAAAGACCGAGGACGAAAAATGGGTAAGGGAGAATCTATAATGGTGAATGATTGTTATGATGGTATTCCTTGTACCGAAGAACAGCACCAAGAAAATCGTCGTACAGAATTTACCATCGTTGATTGGGATGGTACTGGGCGTGAATTAAAATCCATACACAATATGCAAGGAATTTATGTTGATCCTTGCAAAAACTGTAATAATGCTCCTACTGTAGAAGAACTAGAAAATAATACAGATCCTTTACTAGAAGATAATACAACTTCGAATCTAAATGATGATTAGTTCTTTTATTTTAAGAGCATGTTTAAATTTCTATCTACTTGTTAAATTCCTGACTATAAGTACCTAAAAATTTAAACCTGCTCTAAGATAGTTAAGAACTGCTTTGTGGATATTTCACAAAGCAGTTTTTTTTTGCCCTCAAAGCTATATCACTTAGACTCCACTTAACTTATAATCCTCTAAAAACAAGGGATCAATCTTAACTTACTTTTCATCAAAATGTTAAAATTTCAAATATAAAATACTATTAAACAATAGTTTATCTATATTGATTAAAAAATACTTTTTTATCATATTCTTAACTTTAGATTATAAAAACGCAGAAATTAAGTTCCCACTCATTTAACTTTCTCCGTATGCATAAGCAATTAAAAAAAAAGGATAGCCCCCACTCCCCAAAACAACAAAAACCTCCAGCGAAGTCGAAAAAATCTAATAATATACTAGGATTTTATCTGAAGTCACTATTACTAGCTATTCTGAGCTTTATGGCTTGCTATTTTATATTCATTCATGGATATGTAGATATGCAGGAAGCTCAAAAAATTGCCAACCGAATAAGAGAAGGCGACCCAAAAGTTACCATAAAGGAAAAAAAACTATTGCAAGCGGCACAAGCTTACGAAAAAAGCAGTAACTACCATTGGCTACATCATTATAAATGGGTCTACCACTACCTAGTTCGATCTCACTTAGACCTTATCGAATCATTAGGCTCCATCAGTATAGAAGAAAAATACAAAAGCCGCTCAGGTTCAGATTATCAATATCTTCAATACATTAAAAATAACACTCCAGAAGATGCGGTGATATTAATGCCAGATCTAGCAGATCTAGAAATTCCCAAAGATGCTCCAGCAGGTACTCCACAGCTTGAAAGGGTGGCTAACAAAGCTTGGGCAACCTACTTTCTATACCCTCGGAAGCTAGTATACGATCAACTTGATGGACAAGACTACCTAGCCGATGGGCAGCCTAATATCTACAAATCACCAGGCTACCAAGAAGAACGAAAAAAGTTGACCCATGTTGCTATTGTATACGGTCGAGGATATGAGCACCTGAGCTACCCTGTACAAAAACGGCTTTACTATGCGGTAATGCCCATTCAGCAAGATGCTTCTCAACCTAGAGTTCCACAAAATCCTTAATATCTAAGTTGAATCAACATGATTTTTTTTAGTATTCTACTATCCTACCTCTTAGGTTATAGTATGCTTGTGGTCTGTACTCCTCAGCTCCATTATCTTGAGCGTATTGGGGCCAGCTATCTAGTAGGTATTGGGCTACAAACAGTCGGAATGATTCTAATGGATTTTGTAGGTATTCCTCTAAATCTAGGCACGATTTATACAATGAGTCTAATTCTTATATTAGCTCTAGTTCTGGGCTTGTACTTGAGCTCAAAAAAGCTAAAACAGGCTTTTTTTCCCTACAATCCCTTTAAAGGTAGAGCTTGGACTAGGGTAAATCTTCCTTGGTTGGTACTGATGGGCTTTGCCACTTACATCATTTACGGAATTGGCTACAAATGCTTATACTGGCCTACCTTTGAATTTGATGCCATTTGTGGCTATGATCTCACGGGCAAGATCACTGCTGCCGAAGGCAGCTTTCGCAACAGCCTATTTATAGAAACAGGGGTACCTATTGCAGGTATGGGGATGCGTGCTATCTACCCCCCTCTTACACAATTTAGCTTTGCCATGGCCTACATGAGTGGTTTGGAAACGCCTAAAATCATGAGCCTGCTATTTTACCTCAACTTTTTTGTGCTGCTCTATGGCTTGTTGCGGCGAGCACTTAATCATCTCAATGTAGCATTTATCATCTTGCTCATTAGCTTCATCCCAGAATTTAACGCACATGGCGCACTCTCTCAAACCAACCTCCCTCAAGCGGTCTATGTTTCCACAGGTTTATACAGTCTCTATCTTTGGTTTCAACACCCAGATAAAAGAATTTCGTTATTTTACCTCTCCATGCTCCTTCTGGCCAGCAGTACCAGTATCCGTTCTGAAAATATTATCTTTTGCCTTATAGCTCTTAGTTTGATTCTTTTTCACAACCTACAAAGTAAAAGCATTTTAGATTGGAAACGAACGATTCTTTTTGGCGTCATTGTATTTTTCCCCTTTATTCTGTGGAATAGCTTTCTAAGCTTCTATGACCTAAAAGTAGGTGCTCAAAACCCACTGAGTCTAGAGCTGAGTTATAATCCAGAAAAATTGCAAACCTGGTGGCAACTTGTTTTTGGCGGAGCAGCCTACCCCAAAGGCATTGTCTTCAATACTGCTTTTTATGGGCTGAATAGTCAGCTCTATGTGCTGAGTCTATTCCTAAGTGCCTTAGCTTTAGGTTATCTGTTTTATAAATATCGAACCCAAAAAGCAGCTTACCCCAAAATAGCACTCCGATCTCAACTCAGTTTGATTTACATAAGTCTGGCTACATTTTGCCTCTACACCCTATTTTTCTACTTTATTCGTTATGATTGGGATCAAATGGAAAATGTGATGCTATTTTCATATAAAAGGGGAATGTTTAGTATCATCCGACATTCCGCACCCTTAAAATATAAAAAAATAGAATTATTGTTTTACTTAG
>CAZOLU010000113.1:0-5144 GCA_964580485.1 uncultured Saprospiraceae bacterium
GGATGATTTTTAGTGAAAAATACCACATAGCTATAAAAACAACAAGCATAAACTAATCAATCCACTTAATTTGAACATAATACAAGATTTTAATGATTGCCAAATCCAATCAGCTTGCGAGTTCCCCCTTCCCAATTAGACATTTCATCTAAAAATTCTTCAATATGATCGAGTACCATATCTTTGTTGAATTCGGCAGGTTCAAACTTTCCGATAAACTTGGGTTGCTGTTGAGCCACATGATGCTCTACGTGTGGATAGCTGATCGAGACATAAATATCCCCATTATAGACTTGGTTATAAATCAAACGACCACTTTGTTTAGCAAAAAACTTAAAGACCCCTTTGACCCTTCCAACGATACCACTAGCCTCTGATTGAAAACCCAAAGTGAGTACATCTACATTCTCCATTTGGTCGATAATTTGAATATCCCAATTCAATCCTTTAACATTCACCCGAACTTCTCGAAAAGTATCTAAAATTAAATCTTTGGTACTGCTATTCCAAGTTCTTCGATGCTCTTCTATTCTAGCTCTGTTGCTTTCCAAAGCATCTTTGTAGGCGGTAGCCTTTTCACAAATTTCTTTAAGATGTTGATCCATAATGGTATTTTTTTATTTGATTTTAGTGTTCGATTTCTTCAGGAAATTCCTCCTCTAGCCAAGTTTCATATCCTGCACTACCTAACATTGGAACAATTTCAATTTTTGGAAAAGCCCGTTGCTCCTCATAATCAAACATTTGAGCTAAGGCAGAGAAGCGAGCGGAAGCCCGGTCATTTTGCACTGCGGCGGAAACGGCAGCTTTAGTACCCAACAAGATAAGCATTTTTTTAGCTCGAGTAACGGCCGTATATAATAAGTTTCTAAAAAGCAGCTTGTATTGCGACTCATGAATAGGGATAAGCACACAAGGTGCTTCACTACCCTGATATTTATGTACAGTTAAGGCATAAGCCAACTCTAGTTCATTCAACTCCGAGAACTCATATTCAACCTCTCTATGATCCTCCATCCTTACGATTAAAACTTTATCGATTGATTTAATTGTTTTAATATAGCCAATATCGCCATTAAACACAGATTTTTCATAGTTATTTTTGGTCTGAATGACTTTATCCCCTACTCTAAAATCTACAGTTCCTTTCTTAACCACTTCCTTTTTAGGGTTGGGAGGATTTAATGCTTTTTGTAACAATTGATTTAAAGCTTCTGTACCCACAGTGCCCTTGCGCATAGGAGCTAGAATTTGAATATCCTGTAAAGGGTGAAAATCATAGGCCTTTCTCAAACGCCGTTGCACCAAATCTACCATCAAATTAGCTATCTTTTCAGGTTGTCGTTCTGCAATAAAAAAGAAATCCCCCTCTTTGTCAATACTTATATCGGGAAAGATCCCATGATTGATCTTATGCGCATTCATGACAATTTTGGAGTTGGTCGCCTGCCGAAAAATCTCTTTGAGCTGGGTTATGGGCAACTGCCCTGCCTGAATCAGATCTCGCAATACATTACCAGGCCCTACACTTGGCAACTGATCTACATCGCCCACTAGAATCAGCTTGCAATGATCGGGCAAGCAAGAAAGCAGCACCGCCATCAGCGCCGTATCAATCATGCTAGCTTCATCCACAATCAACACCTCTGCCTCTAGACCTGTACTAAGACGAGATCGCATAAAGCCTCCTGCTGAGAAATCCAGCGAAAGCATAGCATGAATGGTACTAGCTTCTTGCCCCGTTATCTCGCTGAGGCGTTTGGCCGCCCGCCCCGTAGGGGCGGCTAGCAAAATCTTGCTCCGATAAGCTTGCAAGACGCGAAGAATCACACGGGTTACGGTACTCTTGCCCGTTCCTGGCCCTCCAGTGATGATATGTATTTTGTGGAGTAGACTACGCTCCACAGCCAACTCCTGCTGCTCGGCTAGATTGATTTTCAAATCGGCCATTACATTACTCAAGGCTTGATCCATGTCTATATCTTGGAGCCAGCTTTCGGGTTGCGCCTGCAGGCGCAGGCATTCTTGTACAATTTGTTGCTCTTGTAAAAAAAGTGTCCTTCGCCAAATAAAACTTTGTGGGCGACCATCCTCTTGATTAAAACTATCAACGACAATTTTTTTGTTGGCTACAAGCTTACCTAAACAGGCATGCAGCAACTCCTCACCTACCGAAAGTAACTGTGCAGCCTCTTCACAGAAAGCTTCTAAGGGATAACAGCTATGCCCTTGGCGACTTTGCTGCATCAATGCATAATCAATGCCTGCTTCCACACGCATGGGATGATCAATATCCATCCCCATTTGCCGAGCGATTTCATCTGCTTTTTTAAATCCAATGCCTAGTACATCTTCTGCAAGGCGATAGGGATTTTCCTTAATTTTCTCAATACTTTGATCCCCATACTGTTTAAAAATGTGCTGAGCATAGCGGGGTGAGATGTTGTATTGTTGTAAAAACAGGACTATCTCCCTTGCATTTTGCTGGTTTTGCCAAGATCGGCTGATTCGCTCCAAGGTCTTTTTTCCAATGCCTTCTACTTCGAGCAGTTTATGAGGTTGTTGATCTAAAATATCAAAGGTAGCAGTCCCAAACTTGGCAACAATGCGTTTGGCATAAACTGGTCCGATTCCTGCGATTTGCCCTGCAGAGAGGTATTTTTCTACCCCATCTCTACTATTAGGCATCCTTACTTCAAAGCTTTCTACTTGAAATTGCGTACCATAACGCTCTGTTTTTTTCCACAACCCGCTACAAATAAGATTTTCGCCTATTTGCACCCCCATTAAAATGCCTGTAATCGCCACCTCTTCAAGTTCTGTATCTACACTCAACCGCCCTACGGTATATCCGTTTTCTTCATTGCGGTAGATAATGTGAGTGAGTTGACCTTCGAGGATGTCTTTCATAAATTTGAGGCATTGAACTATTCAAGAATAGGGAAAAAATATCAAATTTTCAAGCCTATTGAATCTTTTAGGTCCTTTTAGGACATAGAAAAAGAGGTTGCCGAAATTCGACAACCTCTACAAAAAGTTAAATTATTCGCTATTAACTTAAGCTACTTTCAATATTATCCAGTAATTTTTCTAAAGCCTCAGAAAAGCGATTCATAAAATCAGATTTTTCCGTCATTGGCACAACAATATCACTGGCAAATTTGGGGAATTCAGGGTCGAACTCGGCAAGTTCTACTAACTTAGCTTCTGTTCTCGCAATCAAATCCACCGTTTCTTGAATCTCTCTTACCTTGCTAGTCATTTTATTCATAGCCTTGGCTACTTTCGGAGAGTTGGCGCCCAATTCTGCTTTGATTCCTTCTACGGCTTTAGAGGCATCTGCTGCGATTTTAGGGAATTTTTTTGTGTAGTAATCATGCTGCTCGGAGAGGTAAGTATGATATTTTTTGTAGCGATTTTTAAGGTATCCAAAAGTTTCCTTAATCAGTGCTTCATCCCCTGCTGTGGTGGCAGCCATAGCTTCACCGATGGCATTGACGATTTTGAGGTTGTGTCGCTCCATCTCGATTTTGGTGGCGGTAGCATGCATGCCCAGTAGGTCGATAAGAGCAACTGCCATTTTGGTGGCAGAGTTTTTGATTTCTGCCTTGATCTCTTCGGCTTTTGCTTTGAGATCTTCAAATTTTTGGATGGCTGCATCGGAAAGGACTTTGTAGACCTGATCTTTGAATTTTTGCTTCATCTTAGCTTTTACATCTTCCCAGATGGGTTCTAAGACCTTGCCTTCTACCGTTACACCTATTCCTACAATCAACCCTCCAGCCACTTTCATGTTGCCAACCTTATATTTGAGGTTAGTAGCCTTATCCTGCTCATCTTTAAACTCATAAGTAAATTCGAGCGTACCACCAGCCACTAAATTGACATCCACTTCTACCATAAAGCTACCCAATGCGGCATCTTTAATCACCACAGGAGCCTCCCTTGGATTGAGGTCATCATTTACGGACGCTTCTCCTTTGATGATAGCCGTTACAGAAGCACGCACTCCAACGGCAGCACTTGCATCCAACTTTACTCCAGTTTTTTTGATCCCCGCAGCAGCTAAAGCTGAGGCTTCCACCTTTGCATAGGCCGTTGCTTTAGGCTCAATCACCAAATCATATTTAGAGCTGATGAGTTTAGGCATGGTAAAAGTTCCTCCTAGTTCTAATTTAGCTTCTGCCATGGCTTTGGCCTCTGCAAGCACTTGCCCTGGTTCTATTTGTAACTTTGCAGAAGCACTGGCTACAATCTCTGCATTAAGAAAACCTTGAATAGTTACCCCTCCAAGATTCAACTTTTTAGATTTCAATTCAGCCTTAATTCCTGCATCTACACTGGCCCCCAACTCAATCATCATCTTACTAAGATCAATTGTGGCCTTAACTTGTGCATCAAAATTGGCATTTAATGCAATCTCCCGACCATCTTCCATGACAATTTTGTCCTCATGAGAAGCACTGACTTTACCCTGAATACCTTTGACAAAACCCTCATCAATTGTCATGATGGCTTTTTCCAGCTTTTGTACTCTAGAGTTTTCAATTTCATTAGGTGCTAATTTGTATTTTGTCTCGATTTCATCTCTTGTGCCAATGACTAAGGTGCCATCAGGTTTAAATCCATAAAAGCTAGTATGTGTAGTAGTTTCTTCTCCTGTTGGAGTAACAACGGTATGTTCTTTTACTTTCTGTTTATTGCTTTTAACCTTATCTTTTAAGGACTTCCATTTCGTTTTAAATGACATAGTTATATAGTTTAGGAGCTGAAAGATCAACTCAATTTTTGGAGAAAGGGTTAATTAGGCTTGGAATGCGGCTTCAAGCTCATTGATAGCTTCAATAGCTTCTTTATCCTTGATTTCTTCTGCTAATGGTTTTACTTTTGCAAGTTTGCGAAGAATCAATTCTTCCTGAATTTTGGCTTCAATGCTTGCATGGTTTTCCATAGCATCCCATTCTTCGATATAACCTACAATTTTATTCAGTTTACCCTGAACTTTGTCATCTTTAGCCTGCAATGCATCAAGATCTTTACGAACGCCCGCAAGCTGATCCGCCATTTTTTGCAACTTTGTTCTTAGGTCCTGATGAAGGCTTTCAAATGCCTCTACCCAGTCGTCCAATTCTTCAATAACGCTG
>CAZOLU010000113.1:5154-8114 GCA_964580485.1 uncultured Saprospiraceae bacterium
ATTAGCTTTTAGGCCCTCTAGAAGAGAGGTTTCCGTATCAATATTAAATTCTTTTTTGACCGCCTTGAAATGGTTAGCAATATCTTTGGCTTGTTCTACCAATACTTTGGGGTCAATGTTGGAAGGAGCTTCCTCTATAGCATCATTATCCCCAACAGCACTCTCTTCAGGAGCAGCAGAAACACCCACTAGTTCAGAAACAAATTCTGCGATTTTCCCTCCAGACTTTTTGAGAATTTTTTTGTTCAATTCTTTTAGAAAAGCTGCTTTTTTACCTTTTCCTTTTAGGATGTTGAGGAGGAGCTTTCCTTCTTCATTCAGTTGGCATTCCCCATAAGCAAAATCCTTATCCTTCTTAGCTGTTTTAAGATATTCCTTCCATTTGCCTGAAGGAGCACCAATAAAAAGAAAAGGAGCAACTTCTCCATTAGGGTATTCAAATTCAGCTTTATAAAAAAACTTTTGAATACTTTCATCGGTACTTCCAAGCACCTTTTTCATCACTTTGATGAGAGCTTTAGGATCGCTGAGTTTAGGATCGTCTGGGGACTTAAAATACTTTTTCATAGGAAATTTTTAGGTTTGAGAATAAATGAATGGATTAGGGAACCTAAGTATCGATCTTAATTAAAGATATAACACGCTACTCGATACCCAAAGCATTGAACTGAATAAAAATATAAAAGCAAAATCTAGTTGAAATATAGCAGAAATTTTCTTATTTTATTTGTCTTTTTACTAATAAAGCTTGTGCAACACCTAATCTTTCTATATCCTTAATACTAAACCCCCAAAACTTAGCCCTGCTGCTGTCCCAAATAAACAACAAAGGTCGCCATCTTGTAGGCGACCACTACGCATGGCAGACTCTAAAGCTAGAGGGATAGATGCGGATATACAGTTGCCATGTGTAGCAAGGATATTCTCCATATAAGGAAAGTCGAAAAGGCGCTGAAGCGCCTCCATTGCCATTTTACTCGCTTGGTGAGGAACAAAAGCCTTGAGATCTTTCGCCGCAATCCCAGCCTGCTCAAACAGTTGTTGAATAAAAGGAGGTCCCTCTTTGAGGGCTAGTCGCATCACCCGACTACCTTGCATCTGAAAAGTAAAATCGCTAAAGCGATTGGAAGTATTGGGGTGGATGGCATTGCCTCCACCAGGCACCATTGTGTAAGTTGCTCCACTAGAAATAGTAATCATATTGGCAGCCAATATACCTGCATGATCATTGCTTTCAGGTAGGCCTACAATAGCGGCGGCAGCAGCATCTCCAAAGAGCGAAGCAGTTTTGGGATCTTCAGGATTTAGGGATTTGGAAGCGATCTCCGAACTGACAATCGCTACTTTCTTATAACGCTTTGTATCCAACATATAAGACAGCATATCCAAAGCCGTTACAAAACTCAGGCAGGTAGAGTCTACATTCCAACAAGGGATAGGGTGATCAGGATAGCCCAAAGCCGCAGGTAAAAAGCAGGCCCCATGAGGAATAGGATGATCAAAACTCCCCGAAGCCGCAATGATGAGATCCAAGTCTTTGAAATTCACCTTTGCTCGTTCCAAAGCTTGCTGCAAGGCTTGTGCACCCATATAGGTACAGCTTTCGGTTTCATCTGCATAATGGCGTTGTTCAACCCCATTTACTTTCATAACCCAGCCTTGTTCCAAGCCCCAAGCTTTTTCCAATTCGGCAGAATGCACTTTTTTTTTGGGCAGATAACGCCCCATTCCTAAAATTTTAATGACTTTCACAGTAATGGGTTGATCATTCGTTGGGCTAGTAATAGTCTTAGGAAACAACTCTTTTTCAACAACTGCATTAAAATAAAAATCGGTGTTACCTGAGCCCATAACTTCATGGCCTAAGCTCCCAATGAACTAGGGTTAGTAAGCAATTCAAAACTACAAAGAAATGTCTTGGTCATAGTCCAACAGATAGCGTGCTCCAAGACTCGCAATCATATAGCCAGCATCTTCTGCCTGGCAACTTTCCATAATCAAATCACAACATTTTTGGATATTCTCCTCATCCAGATGCGCAAAAGGCTCATCCATCAGGAGGAAATCGAAAGGTTGACAAAGTGCACGAATAATCGCCACTCGCTGACGTTGCCCATAAGAGAGAATCCCAGCAGGCTTATCCCACAAAAAAAGAACTCCGAGCTGCTCAGCCATCGCTCTAATTTCTTCTAAAGACTTATGTTTGGTCAGTTGATTTTTGAGGAGAAGGTTGTCTCCTACGCTCAGTTGAGGAAAAAGGCGCAAATCTTGAAAAATAATAGATAGCTGTTGCTGGCGCAGCTTTGCCCAATCGTCTAAGCTCAACGTTTTGAGGTTTTGCCACTGGCCATGCCAGTGCAGATTTGCCTCCCCCTCATAATCTTTGCGAATACCATATAACAAAAGCTGTAGAGTGGTTTTACCCTTTCCAGAAGGTGCTTGAACAAAATAGCGTTTAGAGGCATCTAGCTTTAGCTCTGTTTGCCAAACCTGCGATGCACCAGTATTTTGCTCCTTCAATGGAATTGGGATAACCTGATTGAGTTGAAACATAATTCCTTAATTATCAGACTAAAACTATTCCCCAAAAATTTCTTTCAACTTAGCTTCTAAAGCTGGCCCTCTCAAATTCTTGGCAATGACTTTTCCATCTTTATCCAACAACAAGGTAAAAGGGATTCCTCTTACACCGTATAATTGGGCAGGAGCCGAAGACCAACCTTTTAGATCACTTACATGATGCCAGGTTAATTGATCTTTTTGAATAGCCCCAGTCCAACGCTCTTTTTTAGTATCTAAGGACACTCCAAGTACATCAAAACCTTTATCTTTATACTTGTTGTATACCCGAACTACATTGGGATTTTCTCTACGACAAGGGCCACACCAACTCGCCCAAAAATCGACCAACACTACTTTTCCTCTAAGATCATGCAAACTCAATTCTTTACCCTCTGGAG
>CAZOLU010000113.1:8124-10693 GCA_964580485.1 uncultured Saprospiraceae bacterium
CAATCGTACCAAAGTGTCAAACAATGCCTGAAAAACGTGGTACGATTGCTTCGGTCAGGCTGAAAACTACCTAATCAGCCTTCCCTCGCAATGACAAATAGACTTATGAGACAGCCTCAGCTTTCTTATTCCTCTCCCCCTTTCAACGCTTGTTGTTGAGAATAGACTTGCAGGCCATATTCGAGATATTTGCGGTAACGACCTACATCATTGGTGTATTTGAGTGGTGGGGCGAGTTCTTTACCCTCTGGAGTAAGGGCAGTAAAGTTTGGAGCTTCACCTCCAATAGGAGCTGCTCCTTGAATTTTGACGATTTGTTGTTGTAAAAACTGATCTAAGACCTTGTTTTTTCCACCATGCATTTGCTGATAGCGTTTGGCGTACTGTAAGAATAGGGGTTGATGTGCTTTGCTAGGGAGTAATCCAAAGGCTACGGCCAATACAGCCGCTTGATGGTGAGGATTATTTTCGCCCACTTCCTTTAGCAATCGATCTAAATAAGCTATAATTTCTGCATTTTGCAACCCCACCTTAGTTAAATTAGTAGCATAACTTTTTACGGACTCATAAAAAAATGGCAAACGCATATAAGCCACATCATCCAACTGAGCAAATTGAAAATAACTACTTCCTAGATAATCCCCCTCACGCTGACCTTCCTTGCGATTGTTTTGATAACTCACATAGGTGTATAGTGCTGCAATTTTAGCTAGACTTGGGTGTTTTTTCTCTAAATCTAGGAGGAGCTTCTTGCGCCGAAAATCAATAGCTTCAAGTTTTTGATCCAAATCTTTAAGAACTTCTGGCTTCTGAATATTCTGCTGATAGCTGCTAATAATGCTGAAAAACTGACTGCCTTGTATTCGAAGACTATCCAGTAAATCCACAAAAGCAATATTCAAATCTGATTTTTCAAAGCGGTAGGTATTGGCATCCAAGCAATTGGAGCTATTCATGATAATTTTAGACTCCTCATCAATTAGCAAAGGGCGCATATTTTTTAATTCGGTCCCAATATAATAATTACCATAAGGCACATTTTCTAAGTTGAATTGAAACTCTGCCCCAGCTTTTTTATAACTCTGCCCGGCAGTGGCCAGGGGTTCTACCTGAATCCCCGTCCAAGCAAACAGGCGCATACTGTCTAGCTTACAGGTATCATTAACTCTCAACCTCAGCGTAACTTTCTTGTTTCGCTCTTGGGCTATGAGTAAGGAACTGTTGAAAACGAAAAGACAAAAAATAAAATAGATGAATGTTTTTTGCATGAAACTAATATTTATTGAGCGGTTATTTTGTTTGTTTTAAGAATGGCCTATCCAAATTATAAAACCGTACACAAATTGAAATTCAATCAATTTTGCTGAATCCTAAAGGATGCAGCTTGCGTAATTTGATTGAAAATCAAACCCTTAAGGGGTGATTTCCCTGACCTACGCAAGCCGTTTCCTTTCCCTGGGGATGCTCCAAAGGAGTCCTTGGGGCCTTTGGTACAGGCTTCGAAAATATGTACGGTTTTATAATCCAAATTTAAAGCTACAAACATTTTTACAAAACTGCGAAAATCGAGCCGTTTATAGTTTTTCATTAACATTATTCTTGATGAAGTAGCTAAAGTTGCTACACATAAAGCTATTATTTTCTTTTCCTGATAACAATATAGTCGTATCTTTGCACAGATGCAAGTTAGTTGCTCTAGAGGTTTGGGGATTTTCGGGCTCCACTCTAAACTTATTTTAGTACTAACAGTTTCTTGATTTTTGATAGGGGCATCTAGGAACTAAAGATTTGGCTACAAAAAGAGGCGTTATGATTAGATATTTTGAAAAAAAAGAAAAAAAGCTCCTAGAGCTCAAACACAGGCAATCCGGTTGCTGGATCAACATCTCCCCTCCTTTTAATATTGCAGAAATTGAGGAGCTCGCCAACACTTTAGAGTTGGATATGGACTATCTGACAGACCCCCTTGACATTGATGAGCGTACCCGTTTTGAATCGGATGATCAACATAAGCTTATTGTGTTTAATACTCCTGTGCTGAATGACAATACTACGGAAGAACGCACCTTGTATATCACTGTTCCTGTAGGTATTGTAAGTACTCCTGAACATATTATCACCATCTCATCTTATGACAACTCCGTATTGCAAGGATTTATCAATGATAAGGTGCGTAGTTTTGCCCCCCAAGATCACTCTTTATTCATTCTGCAACTCTTAGAACAAAATGTATATGCCTATTTAAGATGCCTGAAAGACATCAATGTGCGCAGAAATGTAGTGGAACAAGAGGTTTATGAATCGAGTAGAAATCGGGATTTAAAAAAGCTGTTGAACCTGGAGAAATCCTTGGTTTATTTTGTGACGGAGTTGAGTACGATTTCTCAGTTGATGCTAAAAATGCAGCGTATTGACTTTTTGGGCATCCGGCATGATGAAGATAAGGTAGATTTGATGGAAGATATTATGATTGATAACAGCCAGGCACAAGAAATGGCTCATATTTACTCCAATATTCTTGGGGGCACTATGGAAGCTTTAGCTTCTATGATTTCCAACAATCTGAATG
>CAZOLU010000114.1:0-10691 GCA_964580485.1 uncultured Saprospiraceae bacterium
TTGTAGTACAGTTCTAACACCAATATCTGTAACTATCAATAGCATCAAGCTCAATAGCTATCCTATGGTTAATGCATCTGGTGGGGGTTGGGATGCTCTTGCGGGTAATGGTCCTGATGTCTTTATTACGCTCAATTCAGGGACTTCAGCTAATACCAGCTCCTATGTTTCTGGTATATATGATAATGTAACAGGGAGTGCTCTGACTTTCACGAGTGGACTGCCAGTCTCCATGGCATCCCCAAATTCTAATTACACATTAGGAGTATGGGATGAAGATTCTTTTACGGATGAGCTCATGGGAGGAATCTTTTTTGCACCCAATTCTTATTCTTCAGGTTTCCCATCGACAATAACTCTGGGAGCTGGAGATATTTCATTTACTCTAAATGTGACTTGGAATTTCTAACACCACTTGGTGGTTCACCGAAGTGTTATTTTAATGTAGCACTCTAAAAATCAACCGTTATAAAAATAAGATTTAGGGTCTCGTTGCAGAACGAGATCTAAAATCTAATAAACCAGAATAACGGAGATAAGATGAAAGAGCTAAGTATATTTTTTAATTTGCTGTAACTATTTAGCCTCTACGCTAAACACCATCTCTCGTTGTAGCCTAGTGGGTGGCTTCTGCTAGGGATAGGAACCGTTGTTTGAACGCAGAGAGTGGTGGATAGCCCGGCCTCGTCAAGTGAAGCGGACGAGGAGCAGCCTAAATAGTTGTAATAAGACTTTAACTTATGAAAATCTTAATAAAAAAACTTTCTATTTTGTTGATGGTTATCTTACTCTCAACTTCATGTTTGACGACAAAAACCTATGTTGGTCAATTCAGAGAAAAAGAGGGGAAAGAATATGTATACGCTAAAAGCAAGCAATTTTGGTTATTTTGGGGCTTAGTTCCTTTAGGTAGGACCAGTGTCAACACCCCTAGTGATGGGGATTGTAAAGTCGTTACTAGATTTAATGTTGTAGATGTTATCGTGTCTAGTCTAACAGGAGGTTTGATATCTTCCTACACGATTAAAATCAAAGCAAAGAGAAAGAGTACTGACGATTAAAGCCACTGTCAGCGATCTATGCTCAGGCCTATCTGCCATGGCAAATTGCGCTGCTTGGAAAATACAGCTGCTCGGTCTTGCAGCTTCTAGCATTGAGTGATAAAACAGGGAGCTACCATACTCCCTGTTCATAAAACTTTGGTAAATGATGCACATTCTCAAAATCATCCATGGATACCCACCCCTCTACAATGCTGGATCAGAAGTATATAGCCAGAGCATCTGTAATGAGCTGGTTGGTAGAGGGCATAGCGTAACTGTCTTTACAAGAGAAGAAGACCCATATAGAGCAGATTTTGAAATAAGGCATCACCGAGTATCCAACTTATTGGATTTTTACTTGGTCAATATGCCAAGGGATAAAGATGGCTACATTCATGAAGAAATAGATTCTCAGTTTGCTCAACTCATTCAAGAGCTAGATTTAGATGTTGCACATATTGGGCATCTAAACCATCTCTCTACAGGATTGGTAAAGGAGCTTAAAAAAGCCAATATTCCAGTCATTTTTACACTCCATGATTTTTGGTTGATGTGTCCTAGGGGACAATTCCTTCAACGGAACTATGATGGCCAACACACTTATCAACTATGTAGTGGTCAAGAAGATCAAAAATGCGCAAAGAGTTGTTATCGTATGTTCTTTTCAGGACAGCAAGATTTCCTAGAACAAGATCTCAGCTACTGGACAGCTTGGATTGGACGGAGGATGCAAGAAACAAGGTCTATTGTAGAGCTTGTAGACTTATTCATTGCACCTTCCCAATATTTGATGCAGCGATTTATTGATGATTTCGGGTTGCCAGAGGATAAAGTTATTTATCTGGATTATGGTTTCCCAACACATTACTTGCAACCTACTAAAAAAGCGATATCAAAAGAGCTATTTACATTCGGGTATATAGGCACTCATATCCCAGCAAAGGGGGTGAATCAACTGATTGAAGCTTTCAAAGAAGTTAAAGGAGAAGCCTGCTTAAAGATCTGGGGTTGGAAGGATGCCCAAAGTCAAAAGGCTTTACAACAAATGATAGAAGGAAGTCCTAATCCTATTGAATTTTGTGGAGGATATATCAATGAAAATTTAGCTGATGTCGTCTTTGCTCATGTAGATGCAATTGTAGTACCTTCTATTTGGGGAGAGAACTCGCCTTTAGTCATACATGAAGCTCAAGCCTGCCAAATCCCAGTAATTACTGCAAATTTTGGCGGTATGGCGGAATATGTACAGCATCAAACCAATGGATTACTTTTTGAGCATCGTAATCCATCATCAATAGCAGAACAATTACAATGGGCATTGGATCATCCAAATGAAATGAAAGCATTAGGAGAAAGGGGATATCTCTACTCAGAAAATGGAGAGGTTCCCAACATTAAAACTCATTGTACCCAATTAGAACAACTATATCAAAAAACAGCGGACCAATATGGCGAATAATCATCTTTGGAGAATTACAATAGATACCAATCCAGAAGACTGCAATTTGCACTGTATTATGTGTGAAGAACACAGTCCATACAGCACCTTTATTAGCGACCTTTACAAAGAAACAGGTGTTAAAAGACGGCGGATGCCTTTTGAATGGGTGGTAGATATCTTCAAACAGGCGCATGCCTTAGGGGTAAAAGAAATTATCCCTTCTACTATGGGAGAACCACTCTTGTATAAAGGCTTTGAACAAATATTTGATTTGAGTCAAGAATACAGAATCAAAATCAACCTTACCACTAATGGCACCTTCCCAAAGAAACCTGTAGATGTTTGGGCAAAACTGATTGTACCGAATACCACAGATATCAAGATCTCCTGGAATGCTGCTACCGCTAAGACTGCAAAAGAGGTAATGTTAGGAATTGATTTTGAGCAATGTATAGAAAATGTAAAAACCTTTATTGCTGTTCGAGATCAACATTTCAAGGAAAAAGGCTATTTCTGTAGAGTAACTTTTCAACTTACCTTTATGCAGAATAATATGCATGAATTAGCAGATATTATCAAACTTGCTGCAGAATTGGGGGTAGATCGGGTGAAAGGGCACCAACTCTGGGATCACTTTGATGAAATTAAAGGGCTTTCCTTCAGAAAAAATAATGCAAGTATTCAACAATGGAATCAATATGTAAAAGAAGCCTATGCTGCTAGAGATCAGTATCTAAAACCTAATGGAGAAAAAGTGTTGTTGGAAAATATCATCCCACTAGAACCTTCTGAGGTGAATCAAGTACCGGAATCTTATATTTGTCCTTTTCTCAATCAGGAGTTGTGGATATCTGCTACAGGTAAGATTTCTCCTTGCTGTGCGCCAGATCAGCTCCGACAGTCTTTGGGCGATTTCGGGAATATAGAAAACATAAGCATTGCTGAGGTTTTAAAATCGGAGCAATATATAAATCTAGTCAATAATTATAAGCAGATTCCTCTCTGTAAAGGCTGTAATATGCGAAAACCGAAGTGAGATGAAAGTAGAATTTGAACAGAATGGGTTCCTGCACAGTCTGCAAAAACGCAAAATGATGGGGCTGGCACTTCCCAATTATCACTTTGAAGATTTAGAAGACCTACTGCCTATTGCAAAAACGAATAGCCTGCGGGTCAGTCATCAAACAGAGACTGTACAGTTTAATCTGAATAGCCCTTATTTTCATTTCAATGAAATTATTTATGAATAACATCACCACAACGATAGACGAAGCTACCGTAACGGAACTCAAACAATGCTTTACAGCCTACTGGGAGTATTTTGCGATACGAACAGCCTGCAAAATGGGCATATTTGACTGTTTGTATCTCGAAGCTTTGACCGAATATCAACTGGAACTCGAGTTGGAAGCAACTAGCAATGTCATTTTGGAGCGAAAAAATGGCTTGAATTTACTATTAGAAGCATTAGCACAGCATCAGTTCATACAAAAAGACGAAGAAGACCGATATTTTTTACTTCCCAAAGGGCAACTTTTGGCGCAGTCTCATCCTCAGAGTCTCAAAAATGCCTGTATCCTCTGGGGGGAAGAACATCTCACTGCTTGGCAAAATCTAGAACACAGCATCCGTACAAGAAAGCCAGCCTTTGAGAAAATCTACCAACAACCCTTTTTCGACTACCTAAGTGAGCATAGTTGGCAAAGACTAAACTACCACAAAGCAATGTACGAATACGCTCGTGACGACTATGCAAAGCTCAGCAATATACATGACTTTTCTACTCATCAATGCATTATGGATGTGGGGGGCAGCTTAGGAGCCTTATTGGAAGCCCTGCATCAAGGAGGGGTTAAGTCAAAACTATACTTATTTGACCGCCCTGAGGTGTTGGAGTTATTAGCCCCCAAAAAACATTGTTTTCAAGCTATTGGAGGCGACTTCTTCAAATCCATACCAGCACTTGCAGATGCGATCGTATTAAGTCGGGTTTTACATGACTGGAACGATTGGTATGCTACCTCCATTCTGCACAATGTCTTTCAAGCACTGCCTTCAGGTGGCACGCTCTATGTGCTGGAAAATAGGGTAGATAAAATCCAAGACGGCGCTGCACTTTTGTCACTCAATATGCTACTCATCTGCAATAGTTTTGAACGAACCATGGACGCTTATGAAAACCTCCTAGTACAAGTGGGCTTTGAGCTACAGGATGCCAAAGCAATAAATAGTTTACAGACACTCATAATTGCTAAAAAACCATGAACTGGAAAGATATCAAAGTCAATGATAGTCAAACCGGCTTTACCCTAAATAATCAGCCTGTATTTTCAGTCTTTGAGGAAGTCCTAAAATTTCATGCTCCAGGTCTTGCCCCTGTTAAAGATGAAACAGGCTGGTACCACATTAACACTGAAGGACTACCTATCTATACCAATCGTTACCTAAGAACCTTTGGTTTTTATTGTGAACAAGCTGCTGTTTGGAGTGACGATGGTTGGTTTCATATTGATTCTAATGGAGTTGAAGTTTATACAGAACGATATGATTGGTGTGGTAATTATCAATCAGATATTTGTACGGTTAGACTAGCTGACAATTACTTCCACATTGACTTAGGTGGTAATAGATTGTATCCAGAGAATTATCAATATGCAGGCGATTTTAGAGATGGTTATGCTTGTGTCCGAAAACAAAATGGTTATTTCATCCATATCGATCAAAAAGGACAAGCTCTACATCATCAAGAATATTTAGATTTGGGGGTATTTCATAAAGGTTATGCTACTGCAAGGGATGAAAAAGGTTGTTTGCATATTAACCAACAAGGTAACGCTATTTATGAGCATCGATTTGCTCAAGTAGAGCCTTTTTACAATGGTTTTGCACTGGTAGAATCACTACAAGGTCAAAAGCAAATTATCAACGAATCTGGAGAAACTGTACATCAATTATGAAGTTATACTTAGTTCGTCATGCAAAACCTGCTGTCAATGAATATAAGGGCTTCCCTGGTCCTTCCTTAGGAGAAGAAGGAAAAAGACAAGCACAATCTATTGCTCAGTATTTATCAGACAAAGGCGTTGAGCAAGTCTTTATGAGTGACTACACTCGGGTACAAGAAACCTTTGCTCCTTTTCAGTCTTTGAATCCCAAACTTATTCCATCTATACAACTTGCTTTGAGGGAAAGGGAAAAAGAAGTGGAATCTCATGAATCATTAGTGGAGCGAGTACAGGAATGGTATAAAGAACAGCAAACTGTAATTCTATCTAAAAATACAGCGATATTTAGTCATTGTGGACCTATCAATATGATTTTGGAACACCTTGATCCTCATAAAAATTTGTTCGACTACCCTTATACTTGTCCTTATGGCTGTCATACCCCACTTGCGGGGATTTGGGAGCTGACCCTAGATCAGGATTTAATAGATGGGAAATTGTTGTTGCGCTAAGGCTAGGTTTTCCTCCATAAAATCCAATGCTCCAATACCTCAATAGTTTATAGCCCTCCACCCAACCCCTTTATATTTAATTTGTTCTAGAGTGTAGTGATATACTAAAGTCAACTAAAAAAGGGAGGAATGACCAAAAAACTATTACTCGAATCCATTCAAATCTTAGTCGCCATTTTTTTATCCAGTATAGGACTCAAAGCCTTTTTACTGCCCAATGGATTTTTAGATGGAGGAGTAACCGGCATTGCCATCTTACTCTCCGAAGTATTTCAGTGGGAAGTATCTCTGCTACTCCCTTTGATCTCCTTACCCTTCTTTGTTATTGGTTACTTCACCCTTACCCGCCGTATTTTAATTAAATCCTTGCTGGCTATTCTGATCCTTGCCGTTGTCATTCATTTTGAGAATTTTGAATCCCTGAGCGATGACCCCCTGATTATCTCCACCTTTGGGGGAATATTTTTGGGTATCGGCATCGGCTTGGCGATACAAAACGGGGCAGTCTTGGATGGTTCTGAAATACTAGGACTTTTTATCAATGATAAATATGGCTTTTCTATTGGTAGCATTATTCTGGGCTTCAATATTGTACTATTTTCTATTACCGCCCTAGTACTGAGTCCGGAAGTAGCATTATACTCCATTCTTACCTACCTGATTACCGCCAAAGCTATTGACTTTACCCTTCAGGGTTTTGAAAATTATGTAGGCTTGATGATCGTGTCTAAAAAATATCTCGAATTGGAAGAAAGCCTACAAGGCGAGTTGGGATTAGGCTTGACCATCTATCAAGGCACTAGAGGTTATGGAAAAACGGAGATGCGCCAAAATCAGGAAATCCTGCATGTGATTGTCAATCGAATTGACATCAACCGAATCCAACAAGCCATTAGCAAAATTGATAAACATGCTTTTGTGGTAGAATTTGATGTCAATCATATTCGGGGTGGAAAAATTAGAAGACTGCTGCAAAAACAGAAATAAGACCAAAAAATATGAGTCACTCCATATATTGGGTCTATAAAGCAGAAGAATGTTGCATTTCCGACATCCTAGGTTAGACTATTAGACCCAAAGACTAGATGATATACGTCCTGTCTTTGGGTCTAATAATCTAGCGTCTCTTGGTCTCTATAAAAAGCCTACTTCAGCTCCGTCACCAACTTCTCCATTGGCTTTCTCACCTTAGGCAAATTCACCAACCAATCCTTTTCCGCATCTCGATAGCCCAAAGTCAGTAAAACACAGCTGCGCAAGCCCTTCTCTCTCAGACCTAAAATTTCATCCACTTTATCAGGAACAAAACCTTCCATTGGAGTACTATCCACCCCTTCCTCGGTAGCCTGTGCCATAGCCGCCATCAAAGCGATATAAGCTTGTTTTGCAGCATGATTAAAACTGACTTCAGGATCTTGCTTGGGATAACTCGCTAAAAGCTGTTGACGATAATTTTCCCAACCTTCATTTTTGAAGCCTCTTACTTCATTGGTCAAATCAAACATATAGTTGATGCGATCTTCCGTATAAGCATCCCAAGCAGCAAAGACCAGCAAATGAGAGCAGGCCGTGATCTGAGGCTGATTCCAAGCTGCTGGCTTTATCTGCTCCTTTACTTCAGGATTCGTAATCACCATCAGCTCAAAAGGCTGCAAACCACTAGAGGTTGGGGCCAATCGAATCGCCTCCAAAATATTATCAATTTTCTTCTGAGGAACTGTTTGGCCATTCATGGCCTTGCAGGCATAACGCTTATTCAAGTTTTCTAAAAAGCTCATGTTCTTGTTTTTTATTTTTATAAAGTAATGATTAAAGCTTATGCACTCTTAAAGTGAATTTCAGCTTCGAACTAAACCCCAAAATGTACATTTGGTTAAATAAAAACAAGTATTTTTAATGTAGCTACATCATTTTAACACTTTTTTTAAACTTCTTGTAACTATTTAGCCTGTTTTCTTAGTCCCTAGCCGTCTTCAACTCCTTCAGAGAAAGGCTAGGGCTAGGTTGCTGGCAATTTTCGATCCTCTCAGTCTTATTTTTTTGCAAAAAATAAGACTGAGCCCTTTGGGAAGGAATCCAAAAATTTAAAAGCTGCAGGATTCTTTGCTCCTTCGAAAAAGAAGGAGCTGAGCGAAGCGAAAGGGTTCTAGCAGCCGACTTTGACCAAGCCGTTCCCTTTCTCCTTGGGACCTTTGGCATAGGGTTCGGCAACTTTAGGGGCTAAACAGTTAAAACTTCTTCTGAATAGTCGGCTTGAATTTTAGGCAACTAGCCCCCGTGATACTTCTGTTTCAATACAAAGCTTTGTCCGAGATAGAGTTCCCGAACTTTGGGGTCACTAGCTAATTCTTCGGGAGCCCCTTCTTTAAAGATATTGCCATCTACCATAATATAAGCACGGTCGATGATAGAAAGGGTTTCTCCTACATTGTGATCGGTGATGAGGATGCCGATATTTTTTTGTTTTAATTTCCAGACGATGGATTGAATATCTTCTACCGCAATAGGGTCAATTCCGGCAAAAGGTTCATCGAGGAGAATAAAGCGTGGATTTACCGCCAAAGCTCTTGCAATCTCCGTTCGGCGGCGTTCACCTCCAGAAAGGGTATCTCCATTACTCTTGCGCACCTTTTCCAAGCCAAACTCTTCAATCAAGCTCTCAAGACGTTCTTTTTGCTCGGCTTTGCTGAGTCCAGTCATCTCTAACACGGCCTTGATGTTGTTTTCTACGGTCAATTTTCTAAAAATAGAGGCCTCCTGAGGAAGATAGCCAATCCCTCGCTTGGCCCGCTTGTACATAGGCAGGCTCGTAATTTCTTCTTGATCTAGAAAAACCCTCCCTTCCTTGGGTTTGACAAAGCCGACCACCATATAGAAGGTGGTGGTTTTGCCTGCACCATTAGGACCCAAGAGTCCTATAATTTCACCTTCTTCTACCTTTAGAGAAACACCTCTTACAACGGTACGGCGACCATATTTTTTGATTAAATTTTCAGCTCTTAGTTGCATGTTTTTAAATCCTCTTCAATTCCTACTCAAATAAAGGTCATATCTAATAAAATCGCCGCTAATTCCCTAAAGGTTAGACATCAACAACAAATCAATATCTGTAAACTTCACCCCAAATCGCTCGCTCAAGTACTTATTCGTCAGACAGCCTTTGTACATATAAACCCCATTTCTAAATCCAGCCGTATTGCGCATCAGCGCCTCAATTCCTTCAGTGCCACCAGCTTCGAGGAAGAAAGGCGTAAGAATATTGCTAATAGCAGCCGAGCCAGTACGTGGGAAACGAGAGACAATATTGGGCACACAATAGTGGATGACATCGTACTTTCGGAAAGTTGGATTTTTGTGTGTAGTAACTCGAGAAGTCGCAAAACAGCCCCCCTGATCAATCGACACATCAATAATCACCGCTCCCGATTTCATATTTTTGACTGTTTCTTCGCTCACAATGCAAGGAGTGCGCCCCGCCTCGGCATGAATAGCCCCCAAAACGACATCTGCGCTGCGGAGTTCTTCTTCCATCTGAGGTGTGTTGAAGGTAGCAGTATATAGCCGAACCCCCAGATTACTTTGTAGGCGCATCAATTTTCGAATATTATTATCAAAAATACGCACCTCTGCACCATAACCTAGTGCTACCCTAGCCGCCACTTCTGCCACTACTCCTGCTCCCAAGATGACTACCTTAGCAGGAGGCACCCCTGCAATACCCCCCAACAAAACGCCACGCCCCCCAGCATTCGTAGAAAGCAACTCTGCCGCAGTTTGCATCGCCGACAAGCCTGCCATTTCCGACATCATTCGTACAAAAGGAAAGATCCCAGAGCGATCCTTCATGTACTCCATAGCTAAGGCTGTAATCCGCTTGTTCTTTAGGCGATAGATATACTCATCATGCATGGTAGGGAGATGAATCGGTGAAATGATGATCTGCCCTGCATGACCTTGGTCGATTTCTTCTAAGGTAGGTGGGGCTACCTTTAAAATCACATGTGCTTTAAACACCTGCTCATTGCTATGTGCAATTTCAGCTCCAGCTTCCGAATAGTCATAATCCGAAAAATTAGAAGCCTCTCCTGCTCCTTGCTCTACAATGATATGATGTCCTGCTTTGACCAAAATTTTGACTGCTGCGGGGATCAAGGCCACTCGATTTTCGGGAAAAGCGGTTTCTTTGGGAATACCAATAGATACTTTTGAGCGTTTCCCCTGTACTTCGAGTCGTTCCTCTTGTGGAGTTAATACATTTTCGGTTAGGCCTTTGGGTATGTTAATTTTAGCCATAGGTTATAGTGCTTGTCTATTCAGAGTTAAGTGATAAGTCTTATCAGATACGCAAGATACGCCTAAAACGTTACAAATATAAACCTTTAGTTCTCCTTCCTCAGGAGAATCTTTGCATTTTACCTGAAGCTTCATCACTATTCCATCTATAAACCGCTGCAAATTCCATAGCATCAGGTTGCTCCTGTTCTTGAATTTTGGGCTCAAGATCTTTCTGGGGGCGAGTATCTTGCTGAGCTAATGCCCCAAAAATGATGAGAAAGAACATTGCAGGTAAAGCAGTTCCAGTTCCCAACAAAAAGAACAACACCCTGAATAAAAGCCCCTGCCAATCATTTCCAAAGAAAAAAAATCGATTCATAATTGTTGTATTTAGTTGTATTTTAATCCAAGTTTTCTTGAAGCAATACTTCGTTAAATATTAAGCGGCAATTTTGCCTTTTTGATATAGTAGGAG
>CAZOLU010000115.1:0-2648 GCA_964580485.1 uncultured Saprospiraceae bacterium
TTTGGCATAGGATTCAGCAAAATTGATTGAATTTCAATTTGTGTACGGTTTTATAAATAAAAAAAGGCCGCCCTCCATTGTAGAGGATCGACCTTCGATTATTTCTAAAAAAGCCCTGTTACTTTTTCACCAATTTCATTTCTTTGATCAAATGACCAGCTTCACCGTATTTGTCAATTACCCAAAGTACATAGCGAATATCCACTACAATATTACGACAACGAGATTCGTCGAACATAAAGTCGCTCATGGTACTTTCCCAGCTACGGTCAAAGTTAATGCCCATCAAATTTCCTTTAGCATCAATAACCGGACTTCCGGAATTACCACCAGTTGTATGGTTAGAAGCCGTAAAACAGACCCAAAGTTCTCCATCCTGTGTATAGTTACCAAAATCCCCTTTTTCATACAATTCAATAAAACGATCGGTCAATTCAAAATCAGGATTTTCAGGATCATATTTCTGCATAATTCCATCAATAGTGGTGTAGTGTAGATACTTCATTCCATCATGAGGCGCAGAACCTTCCACCTTTCCATAGGCGATCCGCATAGTAGAGTTGGCATCTGCCCAGACCTTCTTTTTAGGAAACATGGTTAGAATGCCCTCTACATACGTTTGCATCAACTCGGCTTCGCTAGTCGTAAACTGCCCATAGGCCGGAGCTATTTCTTTTTGATAAAGCCCATAAAGCTCTGCGGCTAAGACTACTGCGGGGTCATCGGCAATCTGTTGAGCTGCTTTTTCATCAAAATCTTTCAAAAGTGCTTCAATATCCTCCATTGAAAACATTTTGGAGTTTTCAAAAATCGCAGTTCCTCGGTCTTTCCACTCCTTTTTAAAGTTTTCGGGCATTAGGCTTTCTTCCACCATACTCACATAGTAGGCCGTTTGCTCCATGTAGATTTGTTGGTCAATTGCTTTATTATAATCTTTAAAATAATCTTTGGCATAGCCTCGTATCCGTTCTACAAACTGATCCATTTTGCCAGAAGCTTCCAACTCCTCATAATTCACCCCTAATTCCCGTAGGTTATAAGCAAAGCGCAAAAACTCGGGCCCTACAAAGAAGTATTCAATAAACATGGCTCTTGCAAATTCTACATCCTGATACTCTGCTTGTAGTTGATTCATTCGCTGAATAATATCTCCATAACGTTTTTCCCACTCGATTTTAGATTGCGCTTTGTCGGTATACTCCTGCTCCCATTGTTGTTTTTTCTCAATAGCATTGAGTTGTTTGAGTCCTCCAATTTGTCCGATCCATTTTTTCCAAGCATTGGCAATACTCGCCTGTTTGGAAGCATACTGAATGCGAATTTGGTCATCGCTATTCATGGCAGGTTTGATGACATCTAGACTCATCTGACGCATTTTGATACGGGCAGGGCGCTCTGTTTCCATGTAGAATTTCAATTTTCCAGAAACATAGTGTTGATCTGTACTACCGGGGAAGCCATAAACCATTGTGAAGTCCCCTTCTTTTTTAGGTCCTACATTCACGGGAAGGTAGTGCTTGGGCTTGTAGGGCTGGTTAGCTTCGTTATATTCGGCTGAGGCATTATCTTTGTTGGCATAAATGCGAAAGACTGCAAAATCTCCAGTGTGGCGTGGCCAAACCCAGTTGTCGGTATCTCCACCATATTTTCCAATGGCAGAAGGTGGTGCTCCTACTAATCGGATATCGTTGTAGTCTTCTGTAATCAACATAAAGTACTGATTGCCTTTGTTGAATGCTTTGATTTTGGCTTTGATGTTTTTGCTGCTTTTGGCTTTGGCTTCGAGGGCTTTGATGTTTTGCTCGATTTTTTGCTGCCGCTCTGTGGCTGCCATGCTTTCCTCAACTCCTTTTAGCACCTCTTTACTGACATCTCGAATTTCTTTTACAAAGGTAACGTACATCCAAGGGCAGGCGAGTTCTTCTTCTTTATTCTTGGCCCAAAACCCATTCTTGAGATAGTCATGCTCTAAAGAAGAATGCCGTTGGATAGCATCAAAACCACAGTGGTGATTGGTTAAAAGCAAGCCCTGATCTGAAACGATTTCAGCAGTACATCCCCCATTAAACTGAACAATAGCATCCTTCAAACTTGCTTTATTGGTAGCGTAAATCTCCTCTGGTTTTAGCTTCAAGCCATAGGTTTTCATATCAGAATAAAACATCTCAATGAGAGATGGAATCCACATCCCTTCTACGGCATAGCTGGCCTGTAATGATCCCAAAACGAAGAGGAGCAACAACATTATTTTTTTCATTCCTTCTATTTTTATAGGTTTAATTGTATCAATAAGTAGATTGTCATCCAAATTACAAAAAAAAAACTAAAAGTCTCTCACTCCTCAGCCTTCCCTTCCAGTATGTCTAAATTTTTAGGTGCTTAAGCTGCCGCCTATAATTGCTTTTTGTAACTATTTAGCCTATTCCCCTGATCCCTAGCCTTCTTCGACTCCTTAGAAGAAAGGCTAGGGCTAGAGTTCTAGCAATTTGTGAAAGAATCCTAGCAGCTCGCTTTGACCAAGCTATTCCCTTTCCCAGGGATGCCCTTGGCATAGGGTTCGGCAATTTGGCGGGCTAAATAGTTACTACTTTTGTATATTTTCTTCCTCTTTTTGTGCTGATGTTGCGGTTTTCCTCGCTTTAAGCGAA
>CAZOLU010000115.1:2658-10656 GCA_964580485.1 uncultured Saprospiraceae bacterium
CGCCACTACTTTTCACTCTTCGAGCTTCAGCAACCGTGTTTTTCCAATATTTCGTATACAACTAAAAGTCGATAAAATCAACTCTGCTAAATTCTTGAAATAAAATTTTAAAAACTTTTTGTTTTAATTTCTTGCAAAGTGAAACATTTTGTTTTAGATTTGCATTATACTTATTGATAGCATACTTATAAAATCAACCAAAACGATCTAGCAATGAATAGTAATAATACTTTCCCGATAGTCATCCGCAAAGCACTACATACTGGTTTTGATAAAGTGAAAACATATAGTAAGAATACCTGGGTTCGGCTGGGATTTTTCGGACTACTGCTCTTTATTTTAAGTCGAAATGACTTTAGTTTTAGCGTAAGCTTTGGGGGGCAGCAAGCCAATGTAGCGCATTTGGTCAACACTAGTCCTAAAGAAGTAAAAGCTAGTCCTACCGCTTTAGAGGAAAAATCTACTGCTGATAAGGTAGAAAACACTACGGCTCCTCCCAAAGATTGGTGGGATGTTATTCGAGATCAAAGCAAGGATATTCGCAGTCAAATGAATTTAGCCAATAGTGCCACTGCAGTGGGGCAGGCATTGAGTAAAAAGGAGCAGGAGTTGGCCGCAAAGTTCTCTAACTTGGGTTTTGTACTCAACCCTGACTATGCAAAGAAGCACAAGATTCCTAAATCAGTGGTTGATGCCAAACTCAATACCTGCCGGGCTTATATCCAACGTTTTGCAAAAACTGCACAGGAGGAAGCAGCACTTTTTAACATTCCTGCGGCAATTACATTAGCACAGGGATTACTAGAGAGTAATGCGGGGGAGAGTCAGCTCTCGACTAAGGATAATAATCATTTTGGGATGAAATGCCCTAAAAAATGCTTGGGCTGTCGTTGTGCCAACTATACCGATGATAGCAAATACGATATGTTTCGGATTTTTAATTCGGCCTGGGAAAGTTATCGCGAACACAGCAAGTTGCTCACAGGCAAACGCTACAAGCATCTCACAAAGCTAGATCGCCGAGATTATAAAAATTGGGCTCATGGGCTCAAAGCTGCAGGCTATGCTACGGACAAACGCTACGCAGAAAAACTCATTGGAATTATTGAATTTTTTGAACTCGACCAAATGGATCGCTAGAAAGGATCTTCTTCTTCTTCATTTATAAAATTTGTTGCCTTATGTTTTATACTGTTATCAAATACCTTGAACGCATTGGCGTGGAATATAGCCTACGGAATAATCAGAAAGTCATTGACTTTGAAGTAGCAGCCCCTGAGGGGCAGTGGAATTGCATGCTTTTGTTGCATGGTAGATCAGGAATAGGTTTTTACTCGGTAGTCCCCTTCCCTGTTCCCGAAGCAGAGCGTGCAGAAATAGCACTGTATCTGATGTGGCTCAATAATGAAAGGATTTTTGGCAATTTTGAACTGGATTTGGAAACTGGGGAAATTCGATTCAAAACTTATATCGACTGTGAAAGTAATGAACTCAATGAACGTATGCTTGATCGTACTATGCTCATCAACGTAGCTACAATGCAGAAATACCTCCCCAAACTCCGCAAACAAATAAGACAACTTAATGCTGCTTAATTTCATGTTTTTCTAGTATTTGTACGTACTTTGATTTGTTAGGGGCTGCTTTCGAGCAGCCTCTTTTTTTAACCAAAAAACAACCTAAAGTATACGTAAAACGATCGCCAGGAACAACTAAACAACATCAATACATTTGATGTTTAAACACTAATTAACCTTTAACAACCCACTTTTTTATTTCATTTAAAAACTAATTTATGTATCATTTAAGACAAGTACTTTCATGGAGCAGTTTTCTTTTAGTGTTTATATTCCTGTCTGCATGCGCTCGTCCCAATCTAGCAACTATGGCAGAGGTAGAAAATTACTTTGTTCTCCCAGGGTTATTGCAATTTGAAGCAGAATCAAAAACCTACAAGGCTTTGGGAGGGTTTCATCGTTGGCATTTTAAAGAGCTGAATTTCCCTAAAAACATAGAGAATGGGTTGAAAGGCTTGACTGCTACCATTGAAATTGATATAGGTAGTGTTTATGAACGAACAATACGCCTTACCAATGACCTAAGAAGTAAGAAATACTTAGATAGTAAGGGTCATCCAAGAGCTTATGTTAAAATTTTTGATGTAGAGCCTGTAGAAGTAGCAAAGGAGCATTATACCTGTCAAATGACATTAGAAATGAAAGGTTATAAAAAGACGTTCCCTTCTAATTTTAAAGTAACAGACAAGGGACCGATTCATGTGAAAGGAACTGCAGATGTTTTGCGTAACGATTTTAACATTCAGGAAGGTGACCTAGGTATTCCCAATCGCATTCATGTTATTTATGATACCGATTTGGCATTAACACTATCTGATGCCAAAGATCTTAGTGGTAGATAGAAGGTCAAGCTAGAGATCAGCATTACACAAACAAAAAAGCTCAGCGCCCTGAAGGGCACTGAGCTTTTTTTGAAATTTAGTAAAAACCTTATTCTGCTTCCAAAGCAGCAGCACCACCCACAATTTCTCCCAATTCGGTAGTAATTGCTTCTTGGCGTGCTTTGTTGTAGTTGATTCTTAGTTCGCGAAGCAGCTCATCTGCATTTTCAGAAGCCTTATCCATAGCGGTCATACGAGCACCGTGCTCTGATGCATTAGCATCCAAAATAGTTTTGTGAAACTGCGTTTTGAGTACTGCGGGGATTAGATCTTCAAGCACTTCCTCTTTGGAGGGTTCAAAGATAAAATCTACGCTAAAGGCTTCCTCTGTTTGATCTGCTTTAGCAATAGGCAAGAAAGACTCTACAATAAAATCTTGCATCGCCGCATTCTTAAACTGAGCATATACTATATCTACTTTATCATATTCCTCTTCCACAAAAGCTTCCATCAATTGTTCTGCAATAGACATAGATAAGGCAGAAGAGAAATCTTTTCCAACTAAAGAAACATAATCGTTGATGATCGTTGCTTTAGGATAACGTTTTGCAATAAACTCATACCCTTTTTTTCCGATGAACAACAAGGTGACATTCTCTTTTTCATATTGCTCGGCATAAGTTTCATTTAGCAACTGCATAGCTGCTTTGATCACATTGGAGTTGTACGCACCACAAAGTCCTCTATTGGAAGTAATCACAGTGATACAAACCTTATTGGGGGTACGCTCCGTTCCGTATACCGACCCAGATTCATCTTCCATACTTGCCATGATGTTAGAAAGCATTGCATTCAACTTCTCGGAATAGGGACGGAGTTGAGTAATTGCCTCTTGCGCACGACGCAGCTTGGAAGCAGCTACCAATTTCATTGCTTTGGTAATCTGCTGAGTAGAGATAACGGATTTAATTCTGTCGCGTACTTCTTTTAAGTTTGCCATGACCTATGTTCTAAAATTGAAATCTGTTAAACAGATGGAGAAATTACTGCAATCGGCTAGCCGATTGCAGTAGATCAATATCATTTATGAAAATTGGGGCGCCATTTCTTTGGCTAATGCTCCAACTTTGTCAAGATCTTCTTGATTGTATTTTTTATTGCGGAATGCCTCGAGTACTTCGGGGTGCATTTGCTCCAATTTGCTGAGGAAGATGCGCTCAAACTCTTTTACTCGTGTTACAGCCACATCACGCAACAAGCCTTTGGTTCCACAATAAATGATGGCGATTTGTTTTTCAACAGGTACTGGAGAATATTGAGGTTGTTTCAAAATTTCTACATTTCGAGCACCTTTATCCAACACCAATTTTGTACCAGCATCAAGGTCAGAACCAAACTTAGCAAAAGCTTCCAGCTCTCGGTATTGGGCTTGGTCTAATTTTAATGTACCCGCTACCTTTTTCATAGGTTTGATCTGTGCAGATCCTCCTACACGAGATACAGAGATACCTACGTTGATAGCAGGACGAATACCAGCATTAAAGAGGTTGGTTTCCAAGAATATCTGTCCATCTGTAATAGAAATTACGTTGGTAGGAATATAAGCAGAAACGTCACCAGCTTGAGTTTCGATAATTGGTAAAGCCGTCAAAGAACCACCACCTTTTACTAGAGGTTGACCATCTTCACCTTTAGCATTTTTCAATGATTCTGGCAAATCGTTCATATTGCGAGCGATATCATCGTTGTCGATAACTTTTGCAGCGCGCTCTAACAAACGAGAGTGAAGATAGAATACATCACCAGGATAAGCCTCACGACCTGGAGGACGACGTAGCAACAAAGAAACCTCACGATACGCGACAGCTTGCTTAGATAAATCATCATAGATGATCAATGCTGGGCGTCCTGTATCACGAAAAAACTCTCCAATTGCAGCCCCAGCAAAAGGAGCATAGAATTGTAGTGGAGCGGGATCAGAAGCAGAAGCCGCTACAATAGTGGTATAAGGAGAAGCTCCATTTTCTTCAAAAATCTTGGCCACCATAGCTACCGTAGAAGCTTTTTGTCCTACTGCAACATAGATACAGTAAACAGGCTCGCCACGATCGTAAAATTCCTTTTGGTTTAGAATCGTGTCAATAGCAATAGCAGTTTTACCAGTTTGACGGTCGCCGATGATCAACTCACGCTGACCACGACCGATAGGAATCATCGCATCAATTGCTTTGATACCTGTTTGTAGTGGTTCGTTTACGGGTTGGCGATAGATTACACCAGGTGCTTTACGCTCTAAAGGCATAGGATAACGTGCCCCTTTGATTTCACCTTTACCATCGATAGGTTGACCTAATGGGTTGACTACACGCCCCAACATACCTTCACCTACTTCAATCGAAGCAATTTTTCCAGTACGTTTTACACGGTCACCTTCTTTAATTTTTTCAGAAGGACCCATTAATACAAGACCTACATTATCTTCTTCGAGGTTTAGTGCAATTGCCTGGATACCATTCTCAAACTCGACTAACTCTCCAGCAGCAACATTGGTAAGGCCATAAACACGAGCGATACCATCACCAACTTCGAGTACGGTACCTTCTTCTTCGAGCGTTGTACCAGCACCAAAACCAGTAATTTGCTCTTTTAAAATTGCGGATATTTCGTCCGGTCTTACATCAACCATATCTTAGATGTTTTTAATATAAAGATTTTCACTAAATTTCATTCTCAAACGGTCCAGTTTATCTTTCACACTAGCATCGTACAATTGATCATTAAACTGAACGATAAAGCCTCCTAAAATATCAGGATTCACTTTCAACTCTAACTCAACATGCTCTTCAATTAGCCCCTTTTCTTGAAAGGCGGCCAAGATGGTCTGGGCTTTTTCTTCTGAAATAGCAGTAGCCGTTGTCAATCTAACAGAGGTAATATGTTTTTGAGTGTTGTACATACTGTGAAAGAAGGTACACACATCTGCCACATAAGCCTCTCGTTTATGCTCTGCAATCACCATTAAGGTTTTGAGGGTCAGGTCATGAACTTTTTCCTTAAAAACCGCTTCAAAAATTCGCTCTTTCTTTTCAGTAGAGATCAAAGGGTTTTTCATTACGGAAGCAAACTCCTTATGGCGTGCAACTTCACGAACATAGAGGATATCTTCATGTACCTTATCCAGTAGATTTTCTTTCTCTGCCAGCTCAAAAAGGGACTTGGCATATCGGCTTGCTATACGAGTAACAGACATAGCTGTTTAAGTTTTAGATTCTACAAATTAGTTATACTTGGCTTGAAGGTCTGTATTCTTGAGTTCTTCTACTTTTTGGGTGATGAACTCCTCATGCTTACCATCCAGTTCTTTTTGCATAATTTGCTCTGCAATAATCACTGCCAAGTTTCCAGCTTGATTGTATAGGCTTACCTCCATTTCCTTGCGGCGATTGTCGATTTCATCCTTTGCAGATTCTAGCATTCGCTTGGTTCTCTCTTCGGCCTCTACCTTAGCACTTTCAATAATGTTTTGCTTCATTTTCTCGGCTTCTGCTACCATAGCAGTGCGCTCTGCCGACAGCTGTTTTTTCAATGCTGCCATTTCTGCTTTAAGTGTTTCTACTTCTTGCTGTGCTTTTGCAGCTTCATCTAAGCTCCCCTGAATGTCCTCATTACGCTGTTTCAAGGCATCTTTGATAGATTTGAAAGAACGACCCAAGACCAACCACACTAAAATAAAAATGATGGTAGTCCAGAATAATAAACCGAAGCTAGGGTTCATTACGGAGAAATCTGCCAAATATAGCATAATAGTATTGTTTATATATCTTAGAATAAAAAGTTTTCAAAGGAAAGTAAGCTAGCAGCCAATCGCTGCCTAGCTTACTTTGTGTACATTTGTTGATCTTCTGCAATTATGCACCAGCATTAGCAGTGATCAAAGCAACTACGATGGCGAAAAGTGCAGCACCCTCTACCAATGCAGCGGCGATAATCATACTTGTACGAATGTCTCCAGCAACTTTAGGTTGGCGAGAAATACCTTCCATAGCTTTTCCACCAATTTGGCCGATACCAATACCAGCTCCAATTACTGCAAGACCTGCTCCAATAGCACTATACATAACGTAAAGTTTTAAATATGATATAAATAGTTAATAAAATACATTTTAGTGTTCATATCTCAAGTCCACATGTATCATACTACATGTAGATATGACACATGATTAGTGCGCTTCTTCGTGGTGATGCTCTTCTACCGCAGAACCAATATAAATAGCCGACAAGAGGGTAAAGATAAAGGCCTGCAAAAATGCTACAAACAACTCCAAGAAGTTCATCGCAAATACAAACGGAACCGCCACAGCTCCACCACCAACAGCACCAGCTACACTTTCTCCAGCATTACTAAATACAAAAATCAAACTTACCAAACTTAGAATGATGATGTGTCCAGCAGTAATATTGGCAAATAAACGAATAAAAAGCGTAATGGGCTTGATAAATAGCCCCGCAATCTCAATAGGTGTTAATAGAATTAACACAGGAATTGGCACACCTGGCATAGCAAAAATATGTCGCCAGTAATGTCCATTTCCACTAAGGTTTGTTACTAAAAATGTAATAGCAGCCAATACCAAAGTTACCCCTAAGTTTCCAGTAATATTTGCACTACCGGGGAAGAAAGGAATCAACCCTAATAAATTAGCAAATAAAATGAAAAAGAATAAGGACATTAAGTAGGGGAAATAACGTTCCCACTTGGCACCAACAGCTGGCTCAATCACCTCGTCTCGCATAAATACGATGACAGGCTCTAAAAGAGATTGCAAGCCTTTAGGGGCTTTACCTCTATTCTTTTTGTAGGCCTTGGCTACCATTCCGAAAATTAAAATCAATAAAATCACCGCCAAAAACATGGAAAATACATTTTTGGTGATTGAAAAGTCGTACCAAGAAGTCATGCCTTGTAGCTTACTAGCTGGCTGTAGAATATACTTGTGCCCCTTGTATTCGATATAATCATGGTGGCCATGATCATCAGCATGTGCATCTTTGGCATGGTCGTCTCCATGAGCATGCTCATCTTCATGTACCCCATCTTTGTCTACGGTTTGAGTACCATGATCGCCATGCCCAGCAGCAGCGCCCAACTCAATATTTCCAGCAGGAAAGGCTTGATTGTGTGCAGTATCTACCAAACGCATCAACTCATCGTGGTAGATCACATACCCATTGATGGCATTACTGCTCATATGCTTTTCATGGCTATAGTTGAAAGCACTTGATAGCGAAAAGAAAAAGCCGCCGTCCGCAGAATATGCGATACAAGGCAGCGGTAAATAAATATCCCCTACAATATGAAACTGATGTGCATCTCCAATGTGGTGCATTACAGCAGGAGTAGGATCGTACTTTTCTTGTTTTGGATCATCAGAAGCAAGGCTAGGAGTAGCATAGCTTAGAAAGATCACAGCAAATAATGCTGTCCAGATTTTCATACGTAAAATCATGCTTTTGACTTAGGCTTATTTATAAATTCGATGCAAAGATATGTACTTTATCAACCTATGCAAATAGAATCTTCTTTTTTTTGTTGACTAATT
>CAZOLU010000116.1:0-8259 GCA_964580485.1 uncultured Saprospiraceae bacterium
TCTTTGTCAAATATGAGTTTTGGTATAATTTTCTGAAAGAAATTCGACTAAGAAAAATACCTTGCTATCTAGTTTCTGGCATTTTTCGTCCTAAACAAGCTTTCTTCAAAAGCTGGGGAGGACTTTTTAGGGAGATGCTCCAAGGCTTTGATTGGTTTTTTGTTCAAAATAAATCCAGTGCAGCACTACTCAAGAGCATTGGCTTTGAAAACACTTTGGTGACTGGCGATACTCGACTAGATCGGGTTTTGGAAATTAAAGCCCAAGCTAAAAAGTTTCCACCAATAGATACCTTTGTAGGTACAGCTCCAGTTTTTGTAGTCGGAAGCAGCTGGGCAGCAGATGAAACACATTATCTTCCATTTTTGAGTCAATATCTCATTCCTAAAGGTTGGAAAATTATTATTGCACCCCATGAGGTAGATCAGCAACATATTCAACAGCTTGAAAAGCGATTAAAGTCCTTTCATTATCAACTGTACTCTCAATTATCTAGCAATCATAGCCTAGGGTCAACAGATATTTTAATCATTGATAATATAGGTATGCTCAGTAGCCTTTATGCCTATGCCCAAGTTGCCTATGTTGGTGGCGGATTTGGGAAAGGAATTCACAATATTCTTGAGGCTGCAGTTTACCAAATTCCTGTTTTATTTGGACCTCAACACAAAAAGTTTGCAGAAGCTCAGGAATTGCTTAAATTAGGGGTTGCATTTGAAGTAGGCAAAAGCCATAGTTTTCAAAGCATTTTTCAAAAACTCAATTATGAGCATATTGCTCAACAGGCAGCAACTTACCTCAATGGAAATTCTGCTGCTAGCATAAAGATTATAGCAACAATTAAGCATCAACTTGGTGAAAAAGAATAGAAGCTGGAAACAATTTTTTGAGGATCTGTGGTTCGTCCACCTTTTTCCTTTTTTGTACTGTTACAAAGAAATCTTATTGGTACTGGTGTTGCTAACAAGCCTAAGTGTTTGGGGAGGGGTACAACTCGGTTGGTTTCGGCCACCACTCAGTAGTGTTGGGGCTTTAGAAGCAGTGCCCGCTAGTGCAACCATCATCTTTGAAACAAAATCCATTACAAAAAGTCTAGACAAGATCTCTAAAAACCAGTACTTTGAAGATCTCAAGTCTTTGGAGTTGGTCAACAAATGGCATAAAGAACTTGCCAGCTTACAACAATTCTTAGATGCTAAAGCAACTCAACAACATTTATTACAAGACAAAACCTTAGTCGCTGCTGCTCAAATCAATGGAGTAGATCAGTTTGACTGGCTATTCGTTTTGGATAAAAATATTCGACCTCAAGTATTCTTCAACACCATGGACTGGCCAATCGACGAAGTCTACAACTACTTGGGGCAGAAGGTATACCGTGTAAAACTTCCTGATGGGAGTAGTTGGTCTTTTTGTGCTTATAAGGGGCTGCTCTTATTTAGTAAAATGACCGTTATGGTGGAGGCTGGCGTTGAGCAATTGAACGACTTTCAAAATGCATTACCCAGAAACCCTATTTTCCGCCGCCTCAACACACAATCTGGACAATCAGACCTTAGCATTTATGTGAATTTTAGCAGTCTTCCAGTGTTTCTCTCTATGCTGAGCCCTCCGGGGCAACCTGATTTGGCAAAACTGGGAGAGCAATTTAGCTTTTTGGGCTTAGATAGTCGTTTTGAAGATGGACATTTTGTGATGAGTGGACATTTGTATCAAGATGAAAAGCATGCTTATTGGAATTGGCTGGCCAATCAACCCACAATGGAAGGAGGTGATATTGCGAAGTTGCTGCCTGAAAACATCGCAATTGCCACCTATTGGAATTTACAAAGCTTTCCCAAGTTTTATCGCAATCGCCCTGCAGAAGAACTACATAAAGATTTTGACCGCTATATCTTACCTTGGTTAGGTGATGAAGCCGCCTATTTTATTACCGAGCCTACAAGTGTAGATTTTGTTGCCGACAAATTCGTTTTACTCAAAACACAAGATAGCAGTAGAGCCCGACAAGAATTAGAAGCCTTGGGCAATACTTTTGGAATTCTAGATACTAATATTTATCAGGGTTTTGTAATGCAACAACTGGCTGTTACCAACTTGTTAGATCCAATTTGGGGCGGATACTTGAAACCCTTGGAAAACCCCTACTACATTATGGTGGAGGATTATGTCTTGTTTTGCAATTCGGCTTCTGTTCTGGAGCTTTGGATTGATAAGTACAAAGCGGGTAAGATGATTCAGCAATCGGAGTTGTTTAAAGGCCATTTGGATCAAATGCAGAACAATTCTAGCCTTTATTTGCTCATCAACACCGCCAATGTTGCACAACTGGCAAAATCCTTTATGCGAGAGGAGGTCTTAACTGATTTTGATCAGCGTTTTCTTAAATTTAGAAACCTCACTCCGCTTGGCATCCAACTCACTGCTCATCAAGGACATTTTCTACTCACTATTTCTACCGCCTACAACAGCATTGTTTCTACACTAAAAACCAATGTGGCTTGGAGAAGAAGTTTAAAGGCAGAGGTAGCTATTCCTCCAGTTGTTGTCAAGAACCATAACAACAATGAATATGAAATCTTTACACAAGATGTAGAGGGGCGGATTTATTTGCTGAGCAGAGCAGGACAAATTTTATGGGAAAAAGTGGTAGATGGTAAAATTCTGTCGAAGGTAGCACAAATTGATTTTTATGAAAATGCTAAGCTTCAATATGCATTCAACACGGCTAGATCCATCTATATTTTTGATCGAAATGGGGAACTAGTAAAGCGAATCCCCCTGGTTTCTAAAGCTATTAATGGGCTTTTGGCGATCAATTATGGTAAAGGGGTGCGTTTGTTTGTGGCTTGTGCGGATGGGCGGATTTATGGCTTTGATAAATATGGCAAGCCGCTGAGCGGCTGGAACCCCAACCGGAAATTTAGCAGCATACAGTTTCCATTTGTCTATCACGAAATAGATAAGGAGGACTATATGATTGCGATGAACCGCAAAGGCAAGCTCTTTTTTGCCCAACGCAACGGAGATATACGCTTCACTAAAAGACTTAAAGGCTACTACCTCTCCAATTTCGTAGTGGATAAAGAAGCTCAGCGCGTAGTGGCTGGAGCTAGTAATGGGAAAATACAAGTGGTCAACTTTAAAGGTAAAAGCTTTGGTATTCCTGCACCTAAAGGCATCAACAAAGAAGCGCATTTTGCCCACGCAGATGTTGCTGGTGACGAACGCCTCGACTTCATTCGTCAAAGTCAAAAACGCCTGACCATCCATGCCTATGATACTGCACATGCTTTACAAGAGACCTTAGTGCATGATTATGATTTGGTTCAGGACGATATTTTTCCAGTAAAATTTGTTGGACGCTCCAAGCAGTTGATCGGAAGTTACAATGCCGAGGCTAAAAAACTATATATTATTGATGCTAGGGGCCAACTACTCGATGGATTCCCACTTATGGGCAGTGGAAAATTTGAAGTATTAGATTTATTTCATGACAATAACAATACCTTATTAGTTGCAAATGGTCAACAGATTTTAGCCTATAAACTCAAATACTAATGGGTAAATTGATACCTTTGAGGCAATCTAAAACTTATAGCTATGGTTCAGGTTCATGACAAACATTTTGAAATCTTTCTTAAAAATGAGGTAATTCTTCATCGTATTGAAGATATTTGCACCACGCTCAACGCTGAATTTGAAAATGCAGATCAAGCCCCTGTTTTTTTGGCCATCCTCAATGGTTCTTTCATCTTTGCCTCAGAGGTCATGCAACGTGTAAAGTTCGATTGTGAAATTAGTTTTGTAAAATTGCGCTCTTATGTTGGAGATCAATCTAGTGGTCAGGTTACGGAAATGTTGGGCCTAGAGTTTGACCTAAAAGGACGAGATGTCATTATTTTGGAAGATATTGTAGATACTGGACGTACGCTACACCATTTTCTGCCTCAACTGAAGCAGCAAGCCCCTAAATCTGTAACGATTTTTACCCTACTGATCAAACCCGATGCCGTAGAATTTGATCTACCAATTCGCCATGCTGGTTTTGCAGTTCCTAATCACTTTTTAATTGGCTTTGGATTAGATTATGATGGGTTGGGTCGCAACTACAAAGATATTTATAAAGTGGTTAAACATGTAGATGCCCAAGAAGATGAGACAGAGGAAACGAAAAACTAACCCTTATTAGGATTCCTAGTTTTGCGGAACTCCTCCCCTGTTTCTACACTCGTTAGGCTTCTTCTCTTAGGAATAAAAGCTTCATCATTAAAATACCGATAAGTTTGGTCAGGAGCTAATTGCATTTTTATGATAAAGGTATTGGCAGTGGGATTATTGGGAACATATACCACCTGATGATCATCAAATTTAACATCAATACTCACAATACTATCAATTCCAGCAGCACGGCATTCATAATACACATTGGGATAAGCAACGGCTGCACTATCTCGATCTTTTTTGCTTCCCATCGTCAAGAGTTCGTTTCGAGCTTCCATATCTTCCAACACCCGCTCATTATCCATCTGACAGCCCAAAGCAGGATGGTCATTGATGGTAATAGATTTGATTTTCCGTGCCCCCCGTTTATAATTATCTGCCGTAAAGGTAAAATAGAAACTTCCCTTTCTTTCCTCATCGTTAAATTCAGAAACATTAAGGTCATCCACCTGAAATTCACTTTTTAGAATAATTTCCCCATTCTCCCCTTTATGCCAAAAACCCGCAGTTTTAGAAATTGCCCAAGGGCCTCTTTTGATAAACTGAAATTTACCATCTTTAAAAATCTCCAGACTGGACAGCGTCTCATTTTCTTTATCGTTGTATTCGTAATACCCCTCTTGAGCCAACAAATTATTGAAAAAAAAGCTAGTACATAAAGCCAAAAAAGAGATGAAAAGCTGTTGAAACATCATATTTAATATTTATGTTCAGAAGATAAAGTTCATATTCCAATTTTCAAAAACCAAGCCAGTCCAAAGTCATCTTAATTTTTAATGAATTGCACTTGGATACGGCTCAATAATGGTTCTTATTAGGTCATCAGTAAGTTGTACAACTAAATACAAAATATAAATGAAAATTCAAAATATCGATTTCCTTAGTTTTCAGGATCAACTCACCCTCAAAAAAAAGTCGGGGAAACCCTATATCTACGACCCTATCCGCAAGAAAGACCTCGTTTTTCAGCCTGAGGAATTTGTTCGGCAGCTGATTTTACAATATTTGATTCAAGAAGCCAAGTACCCAATCAATCGTATAGCGGTAGAGCGTGGGCTAAAGGTACATGGTTTATCTAAACGCTGCGATATTTTAATATACAGCCAAGCCGTTCAACCCATTATGCTCATTGAATGTAAAGCCCCTACGATCAAGTTAAACCAAACGGTTTTTCAACAAATTGCCACCTACAATATAAGTCTGCAAGTCCCCTATTTATTAGTTTCTAACGGAGCTGACACCTATTGTGCCAAGATTGATTTCCAAGATCAGGATTTCCAGTTTTTGAATCAAATCCCCTCCTATTCAGACTTGCAGTTATAATTATTTTACGTAAATTTGCGGCTTATTCAGGTTGGAGTTGTTCAAATATGAGGACTTTCTGCAACTTGAGAAAAGGAATATAGATATAATTACTATTGTTTAATCCTTAGAGTTCTGAATTTTAGGATTTAAGACTCTGCAAAAACATGCTCCTTATTATGAGCAAATCAATGCGTTTTAAAGCTTTAGAAACCCTTTTAGCCAGAAGCCCCAAGGAGGTCAAGACCCCTGCAAAGCGAATTAGTGAGTATTTTGGCAGTCATGTGTTTGGTCCAAAAGCCATGCAAGCCTACCTAGCAGCTCCTATTTTCGAAAAAGTGATGCTCGCTATTGAATCTGGGAATCGCCTAGATCGAGAAATTGCCGAATACATAGCAGATGCGATGCGCAATTGGGCAATGGCACATGGTGTAACCCACTATGCACACTGGTTTCAGCCCCTAACTGGGCGAACTGCAGAAAAACATGACTCTTTCTTTACCTTAGACCGCCAAGGCAATGCCATTGAAACCTTTGCGGCGGATGCTTTGGTGCAACAAGAGCCTGATGGCTCAAGCTTTCCGGGAGGCGGACTGCGTACTACCTTTGAGGCTAGAGGCTATACCGCATGGGACCCTAGCTCTCCAGCTTTCATCTTGGAAGTAGAAAATGAAAAAACGCTTTGTATTCCAACTATTTTTGTTACCTATGATGGGCAATCTTTAGACTATAAACTGCCCTTACTCAAATCACAGAGCTACCTCGAGCATGCTGCACAGAAAGTTTGTCAGCTTTTTGACGACCAAGTGAGTAAGGTTTATGCGACCTTGGGCTGGGAACAAGAGTATTTTTTGGTAGATGAAGCCTTTTATGCTGCACGTCCTGATTTACAATTCACTGGGCGTACGATTCTAGGTCGCCAAGCTCCTAAAGGTCAGCAAATGGATGACCACTATTTTGGGTCTATCCCCGAGCGGGTCTATGCTTATATGCGTGATTTAGAAACAGAATGCCATAAACTCGGTATCCCTGTACGTACTCGCCACAATGAGGTGGCTCCTTCACAATATGAGTTGGCTCCACAATTTGAGGAGATTAACATTGCAGTTGATCACAACCAGCTTTTGATGGACTTGATGGATCGAGTAGCTCGCCGGCATAAGCTAAGAGTATTGTTACATGAAAAGCCCTATGCGCATGTCAATGGATCTGGCAAACACAACAACTGGTCGATTGCTACCAATACGGGTAAAAACCTCTTATCTCCAGGTGCGCAACCTGCCGAGAATTTAGAGTTTCTTACCTTCTTTGTCAATACCATTCAAGCGGTTTATCGTTATTCAGATTTGCTTCGGGCAAGCATTGCTTCTGCTTCTAACGATCATCGACTAGGAGCCAATGAAGCGCCCCCAGCCATCATTTCAGTATTTATAGGTCAAGCACTGACCAAAGTACTGGATGCTATTGAACATGGAGGCGATACCGTAGCAGAAGCCAATCAGGCCCTTTCGCTCTTGGAGAAAATCCCCAACTTAGAAAAGGATAATACGGATCGAAACCGCACCTCTCCTTTTGCCTTTACAGGTAATAAGTTTGAAATTCGCATGGTGGGCTCCAACTCCAACTGTGCAGGCCCTATGACCATTATGAACATGATTATGGGTAAGCAACTCCACGACTTTTATCAAGAAGTACAAAAGCTTGTTGAGCAAGGAGAAGATCCAAAACAGGCAGCGTTTAGCATTATCAAAGGCTATATTTCTGCCTCTAAGTCTATTCGATTTGAAGGAGATAATTATAGTGAGGCTTGGAAAAATGAAGCCGCTGCACGAGGACTCAACAACTTTGTAAATACTCCAGAAGCATTAGCAGCCTACACCACTCCTGAAGCAGAAGCTATTTTTAAAGAAAGTGGCGTTTTATCGCCTCAGGAATTGCAGGCGCATTATGAGGTGCGTTTAGAAAGCTATATTCTTCAATTGGAAATCGAATCTAAGGTCTTGGCAGAAATGTGTATGAACCAAGTACTTCCGGCAGCTATCCGCTACCAAAACATGCTCTTGCAAAATGTGCATCAGATGAAAGCCCTAGAACTTAGTTCTGATCACTTTGCAGCACAACAGGATCTAATTCAGGAAATTGCAGAACATATCAACGCTATTAAGCACTTGGTATATTCCATGAAGAAAGAACGGGATCAGGCAGCACAATTAGATGCAGAACAGAGTGCCCATACTTATGCTCAAAAAGTAAAGCCTTTGATGGAAGAAATCCGTCAACATGCAGACGAATTAGAAGGTTATGTGGAGGATAAGGACTGGCCTTTGGTAAAATACCGTGAGCTCTTATTTTTGCATTAATATGCGGTTCTAAACTATCGAAAAACCAATACTATCGATAAAAATAATCCACTGACTCTACTAAGCTTGGAGTTGGTGGATTTTTCATTGACTATCAAAGACTTTAAACTTCTCTAAAGCATCCCCCTTTAAAGCATCAAGACCTAGATGTTAAAAAAAAATGAAGCTTTAACAATTTTGGTTAAGAAAACTAAAAAAAATGACCTATCTTAGTTTCCTGACTTAACAAACATTTTACTCTTAACATTTTTTATTGACTAAAACTGATCGTTATGAGAGCTTTTCGTAACTTATTTTTATTTGTGGCACTATGTGCCTCTGGCTGGATGTATGCACAGCCAAACCTAACGCATCCCTTAGTAGTGGATGTAAC
>CAZOLU010000116.1:8269-10397 GCA_964580485.1 uncultured Saprospiraceae bacterium
CTAGCATTGCAACTACTTTCCTAGAAGGGGATTATGGATATCAATCCCAATGGGGCCCTACCTCTATTTCCAATATTACAGGACAATTGGAATGGGCTTTTGACATTACACCCGACTCATTGGCTTGTGATAGTGTTCCTGCCAACTCTTTGAATGGTAAAGTAGCCTTGATTCGTCGTGGTGCTTGTGCTTTTTCTCAGAAAGTAGAAAATGCTGAAGCTGCTGGTGCAGTAGCTTGTATCATTTGTAATAGCTTAGCTTCTGATCCAGATCCTTCTGCTATCATCAACATGTCTACTTCAGGTACTACTGCTACGATTCCTGCGATCTTCTTGAGCTATAATGCCTGCGATGCTTTGGCTGCTGCGATAGATGCTGGGGATAGTGTAAGTGTTACCTTCAGAAAGCCTGCTGTAACTTGGGAGAGTGTATATGATGGATACTCAACGCCTTTGGCTTTTGTTAAAACAGTAGATCCTGTATCTTCTTTCATTACTACCAACATCAACGCTTCTCCACAAACTATTATCTCTCAATACATTGTAACTAAGCCTGATGGTTCTGTGGATGTAATTTCTGATACTTCTGCAACCTTGGCTCCTGATGCAACTGATACTGTAGATATTATTTATGTACCTACAGATACTGGTATTTATAATATTGCTGTAACTGCGGACATTGGAACCGACACCGTTACTGGTAGCTTCCACATTTCAAGTGATGTATTCTCTACGGCTGAAGCTCCTTATATTAGTGTAGGACCTGACTCTACTTCTCATGCTTCTGCTGGCTTCCGTCATGATATTGCTGGAAGTTGGGTACTTACTGAGGCCGATACTTTCGATATTGCTTCTATTCAGTTTGGTATTAGTAACCCTGCAGATGTAGTAGATGAAACTTTCTTTGTCTTTGTACAACGTTCCGTAGGAGCATTACAAGCTACCTCAGACTGGACTCAAAATGCAACTCCATTTGATTTAGTAGCGGTAGGTTCTGTAACAGTTTCTGCTACAGATACGGTAGGCAACAATGAGATTATTTACACCGTACCTGTACAGCCTATTGCTGGTGGAACTGTTGCTACATTGAATGGGGATGCAGATGGTGAAGAATACTTTGTAGTGGTTTCTCACACAGGTACTTCTACCGATTTCATTCCTAATTACCTCTACTCTGCTAATCAGCAAAGCTACTACTACTCTGGTGGTTGGATCTGGACTGGTGATGGAACTAATGGTCGTCTTTATGGTGGTTTTGGTGGTGTTGGTGAAGCTTATGTGCAAATCAACGTTGCTGCTACTCCTACAAGTGTTGAAAATGTAGCTCAACTTCCTGCTGAGGCAGTGAATGTATTCCCTAACCCTGTATCAGATCTAGTAAATGTAGACGTTCAATTAGATGAGATTTCTTCTAATGTAGTGGTTACTTTGATCGATATGCGTGGTGCAGTATTGCAAGAAACTGTTTACAGTGATGTACAAAATGAAACTTATCAGATCAACACTGCAGAATTACCTGCTGGTGCTTATTTGATCAATGTTCGTACAGATGAAGGTCAAATCTTCAAGAAAATTACTAAGCAATAAGATTAGAAATTGCTAGTACATATAAAAGCCCGCTCTAAACAGAGTGGGCTTTTACTTTTTGGGTCTAGTTGCTCAAGTATATCATTTATAAAACACAGGAGATAATTGACAGCCCGCATGTTTAAGTAGTCGCAAGACCCCTTTTGCTCCTCCTAAATGTCCTGCTCCAATAGCAGCAAAAAGACTTTGCTCTTGACTAATTTCCAAAATACGCTGGGTCATAGTAAGATTACGATCATAAATCAATATCTTTCGCATCTTTCCACTGCTCAGCTTTACCTTTTTCAATATTTTTTGAGGATCCCCCTCTACATATAATGCTGCGGTTTGTTTTAAATTGCGCCTAAACCTTTTAAAGTTTGTAGCTAATGCTTTTAGGGACTTGAGCTGTTCTCGCAAAGGCATCTCCTGCATAATCTGCATCTGAGCTTCAAAAGACTCTAAGCCCAACATACATTTTCCTTGACTCAAAGCATACTGATAGAGACTATGGTCCAAGGCCTCTTGATGATCCTCCTCAAGTTCTTGTAAGTTCTAGTCCT
>CAZOLU010000117.1:0-1681 GCA_964580485.1 uncultured Saprospiraceae bacterium
GCTTTATCATTACAGATGCTTTTGGAGACGGTATTTGCTGTGGTTATGGAAATGGTTATTACAATGTTTATGTGGATGGTCAACTCATCGCTACTGGTGGTGATTTTGACACAGAAGATCGGGTCGATTTCAATTGCCCTCCAGGTAGTTCCTGTACTGTACCAGATACCGTAGCTGCTGGAAATACTTATACCACTAGTTTCGACGACCATTGGTATATTTTCATCCCAGATTCTACAGGAATGTACGAAATTTCGACCTGTGGGTTGAATAGCTGTAACACTAAAATTTGGGTTTATGACAACTGCCAAGCCAATATAGACGAAACGGTGATGGGTTCAATTTATTATGATGATGATAATGGAGGCTGTGGCTTACAGGCCGTAGTGAGTGCAGCATTGGAAGCTGGGCTAGTGTACCTCATTCGTATTGGAGATGCCAGCGATAATTGCCTCAACCCCATATCTTGGTCTTTACAATTTAATGGGCCGATCTCGGGCTGTACAGATCCTAATGCTTGTAATTACAATCCCCTGGCAACGGTATCTGATACCTGTATCTACCCTGGCGATCCCAATTGTCCTGATGGTCCTGATTTGTTACTACGCCAAGATGTCTTGGAAAATTCTATGTATGTTACTACCTATTTTAGTAGTGATCCCTGTCAAGTTACCGAGCAATGTATTCAAGGTATGGGAGATCGGGATCTTATTCGATTTACTACACATATTGAAAATAATGGTACTCAGGATTATTTTATTTGTAATCCAACAAGCCAGCCCAGTCAGTTTAGCAACAACAATTGTCATGGGCATTGGCACTATGAAGGCTATGCAGAATATATTTTGTATGATCAATCTCAAAATCCTATTCCCATTGGTTTTAAGAGTGGATTTTGTGTGATTGATTTAGTTTGTGATCATGGCGGTGTAGGACAATATGGTTGTAGCAATATGGGTATTACGGCAGGTTGTGGTGATATTTATGATGCAAGTTTAGATTGTCAATGGATTGACATCACGAATATTCCAGACGGAGATTATACCTTTGTGGCAAGAGTCAATTGGGGTAATCAGCCCGATGCTCTTGGTCGGCACGAACTCAGCTACCTCAACAACTGGGCACAGGTTTGTTTCAACCTCAGTAGAGCCTCTGGTACACCTCAAATGACCATCAATCCTTCCTGTCCTACCTTTGTAGATTGTGCAGGCCAACCCTTCGGAGATGCTGTGCCTGATTGCAATGGGGTTTGTCAAGGCTCGGCAACAATGGGAGATCTGAACAACGATACCTTGAGTAATTTCCAAGACCTCGATCTCTATGCTATGGGAATTTTGGAAGATACGCTCACTGCTACCACCTGTAATGATTTGCATGTAGATAATACCATCAATGTTTATGATATGGCGCTAATTGCCCAATGTATGCTTGATAGTAATGCCTGTAATTATCCAGCTGGTATTGTCAATATTTTTGATACAGTCTATGCAAGCATCGGAAATGTTAATTTTGCAGAGCAATATGTAGATGTTTATTTGCGAAACCCCAGTGAAAAAGTGCTAGCTTACCAACTGAAAATGAGTGGCATTACGATCGACTCTGTGGTGAGTTTGGTTAACACGAGTAGCTATCCTGTCAACCCCGCATGGTCTAGCTCCACTAGTCGCATTATGGCTATTTC
>CAZOLU010000117.1:1691-10396 GCA_964580485.1 uncultured Saprospiraceae bacterium
GACTCTACTATTGAGCGATCTGCTGCGGCACAACCTCTTTGTCGTGTTTATTTCAATAGCATCAACTCTAGCCAGATTTGTATTGATAGTTTTGAAGCTGCAGTAAGTGGTACTTACCAGGCTTTAATGACGCAACTAGAAGGTCCTTGTGTAATGCCTACATCTACTAATATGATTGAGTATGCCGATTTTGAGGTAAAGGTAAACCCCAATCCTTTTCAGGGGAGTACAACCTTTGATTTTAGTAATATGGGTTCTACTGCCTTGAGCTTGGAGATTTTTGATGCTACGGGAAAGCAGTTGAGATACTATGATAATATCCAAGGCTCTAACTTTAAGCTGATGCAAGAGGACTTAGCGGCAGGTATCTACTTTTATCGAGTTCGTGCAGAATCAGGAAGTAAAACTGGAAAACTCATTATTCGAGAGTAGTGTATAAGTAATTGATAATGTGGTTCAAACATTAGGGTGGCGCTCTGCGCCACCTTTTTTTGTGCCTACAATCACACAAAAATTAGTATAAAAACCCGACCTTTGTAGCCACAAAAACCAAGAATCATGTCTATTCCTATACTCATGGCGGTATTAGGTATCGTCTTTTTAGCAGCCTTTGTCAAGTCAGCCTTTGGCTTTGGTGAAGGGATGGTCAATATGGCGCTACTCACCCTAGTCGTTGACCTCAGTTTTTCAGCTCCTTTTGTTGCTATTATCGCCCTAGCTGGTGGGCTGTATATGCTTGCCCGAGATTGGAAAATGGTCGTTTGGCGAGAACTAGTCTATCTTTTATTGGCAGCACTACTCCTTGTTCCTATTGGGGTTTGGGTGGGTATTTATGCCAATGCAAGGGTGATGAAAGCTGTTTTAGGGGGACTCATATTGAGTTTTGCAATTTATAAACTTGCGGCACCCAAACTAGGTCGATTGAAAAATGCAAGTTGGGGTTTAGCCTTCGGGGCGGTTGGAGGCTTCTTTGGCGGAGCTTACAATGTAGCTGGGCCTCCAGGTGCACTTTATGGCAATATGCGAGAATGGAACCCTAGTGTTTTTAGGGTAAGTATGCAGGGCTATTATGTCCCTATCTCTCTTTTCGCACTGACTAGTAGAGCCCTAGAGGGGCAATATACTCCCGATGTCCTTTGGGCAGCACTCTTTAGTGTGCCTGCGATCATCCTTGGAATTATTGGGGGAAAGGCGCTTAATCAACGCATCAAAAGACCTCTCGTTTTTCAGCGTATTGTATCCGGAATGTTGATTGTTTTAGGAACTTTACTCATCTTATAATGCTAAAGCAAAGCGCTTGCTTAAACATTTTTTTGTGGCTTTGGGTTAGTATTTGTAACTTTCTTGTGTAAAGGAGCGATCAACTCCATTATATCATCTAAAAATTGTAAATCAAAAATATGTTACTCATTGTATCACCTGCCAAAAGTCTGGACTTTGAAACTACAGATTTTAAAGAATTTAGTCAACCTCAACTGTTGGATCAGTCAAAACTATTGGTGGAACAATTGAAAACTTATGAAGCTGAGGGTTTAGGCAAATTGATGAAAATCAGTGAGAAACTGTCAACATTAAACTATGAGCGTTATCAGTCTTTTCAAACTCCTTTTTCCTTAAAAAATGCAAAACAGGCCGTTTTAGCGTTTAAAGGAGATGTGTATAAAGGCTTAGGAGCAGAAGATTTTGATGAAGAGGATCTAAGCTTTGCTCAAAGCCACCTCCGTATTTTATCAGGGCTTTATGGTGTATTGCGACCTCTGGATCTAATGCAGCCTTATCGTTTGGAGATGGGAACTCGTATGCAAAATGAGCGGGGTAAGAATTTATATGAGTTTTGGGAGGGGCGAATTACAGCTCAATTGAATACCTCCTTGGCAGATGCTGACGATGCTGTGGTGAATCTAGCTTCTAATGAATATTGGTCGGCAGTGAAAGTAGATCAACTCAAAGCCCCCGTCTACCACATCAACTTCAAGGAAAAACGAGGAGATAAGTATAAAATCATCTCTTTTAATGCCAAAAAAGCTCGAGGACTCATGTGTCGTTATGCCATTAAAAATCGTTTGACGAAGGTAGGAGAGCTCAAAAAGTTTGATTGGGAGGATTATCAGTTTAATGAAGGGATGTCCTCTGAAAAAGACTGGGTTTTCACACGCTAGACATGACAAAGAGTCTTATAAAAAAGGTGCAAGTACGTCAACTTTATGCTGGGGGTTTAGCCATCCTAGCATGGTTTGCGGTACTTGCACAATTTTTTTTGGTTTACAGCAGGGGGCAACTTTCTTTTTTTTACTGGTTGCTCAGGTTTTTTACCTTTTTTACCATTATTGGGAATAGTTTGGTAGGTATTTATACCCTAAAGGAAGCGCTGCTTAAAGTCAATACGAATAGGACTTTAGATATGCCCGTATTGATTTACATCACAGTGGTGGGCATTGTCTATCACCTATTACTACAAGATGTTTGGAATCCACAAGGTTGGCAAAAAATGACAGATCTCCTCTTACATCGTGTAGTACCCTTAACAACATTGGGGTATTGGTTCTTGTACAAAATGAAAAAGCAGTCGTTTCGATGGGAAATGTTAATAGAGTGGTTAGTCTTGCCCACGATCTACTTTGGCTACGTTTTAATTTTTGGTTACTTTTGTCAGGTATATCCCTACCCTTTTTTGGAGGTGGAGCAATTAGGCTCTCCTAAAGTTTTGACAACTGCTATTATTTTAGCCGGGGGGATGTTGATCATTGGCTTGTTTTATGTAGGTATAGCCAAGTATTTGCAGTACAGCCTTTTAGAAAAAAAAGAATAACAGCTATGCGGATCTTACAACTCAGCAAAAAATTTCCCTATCCACTTAAAGATGGCGAGTCGATTGCGGTTACTTATTTGGCCAAAGCCATGCATCAATTGGGCGTGGAAATAGATTTGTTGAGTATGAATACCAGCAAGCATCCTTTTGATATTCGCAAACTACCTCCCGACTTTAAACATTATCAAGAAATTGCACTTGTCGATATTGACAATCGCCTGAAAGTGATGGATGCCCTGCTGAATCTCTTTTCCAAGCGCTCTTACCATATCGAACGATTTATCTCCAAAAATTTTGAGGCGAAGTTGGTGGAGATGCTCCAAGCCAAAGAATATGATGTGGTGCAATTAGAAACCCTGTACCTCGCCCCTTATATCAAAACCATTCGGGAGTATTCTGATGCCCGCATTGCCATGCGCTCGCATAATGTAGAGCATGAAATTTGGAAGCGCATTGCAGAAAACACCCATCTAGGCGCAAAAAAATGGTACTTGAATCTACTCACCAAACGCTTGCAGCAATTTGAAGTAGAACAACTGAATGCCTACGATCTGATGGTCGCTATAACAGAGCGCGATTTAGCCTTTTTCAAACGCTTGGGGATGAAAATCCCTGCCTATGCGGCTCCTATTGGATTGGATTTACAGGATTATCCAGATCAACCTATTGAATTGCAGGAGGCAGCAACCTTCTCTTTTATTGGTTCTCTAGATTGGATGCCAAATTTAGAAGGCTTGAAATGGCTTTTAGAGGAGGTTTGGCCCTTAGTAATAGCGGCTGCTCCAAAAGCTGAGTTTCATATTGCGGGCCGAAATGCGCCAGAATGGTTATTAAACCTCAAGCAGGATGGTGTAAAGGTGCTAGGCGAGGTACCCGATGCCAGCGAATTTATTGCACAGCATGCGGTGATGCTTGTCCCCCTTTTGTCGGGTTCTGGTATGCGCGTAAAAATTTTGGAGGGGATGGCCATGGGGCGTTTAGTCATTAGTACCAAAATAGGTATCGAAGGTATTCATGCCACAGATGGGCAAGAGGTTTTACTAGCAGATGAGCCTAAAGCGTTTGCACAACAAATTTTACTCGCTTACCAAGCTCCCGATCGCCTTCAGGCGATGGCTGCCGCTGCGCGGCAGTTCATTTTTCAACATTACGACAACAAGCAAATTGCCGAAGGACTTTTGGCCTGTTATGAGCTTTTGTTGGGGGCAAAGGTATAGAAGAGCTCGCGATCTCGCCTTGTATCTGTTTAGTGTAATTCCCCTGTCCCTACCCCCTTCAACTCCTTAGGAGCAAGGCTTGGGAACTACCATCGGGTCTAGCCCCTGCTCCTCTTGACATACGCTAAGCAGCTACTCACCCAAGGGCGAGTGCGCTTTTTAAGCTCTATTTTTATACCAGCTAAAGACATAAGAAAGTCGTAACCCAAAGCTCCAATATCCACCATTCTGAGTAAAGGAGGCATCTCCTGTACTTCCATCATCATACCAATAGGTAAAACGGTCCTCTACAATAGTTGTCAATCCTTGTCCATATTTAAAATAAGGACTCAATTTGAAATAATCTGAGAGTTTATAGCTGCCCTCTAACTCAAAGTTAATGAGATGATAATAATTTTCGAGTTGGCTATTCTGCTCTCCCTCCATATAAGGTGCGGATCCTATGGGAGGGTTAGTGCCTGACTGGTAGGGAATCCAAGTACTAGATGCAGTGGGTCTTATACCAATCGCATACCCCAAATAGGGAGTAATAGTCCATCTACTTTTTTTTAAGCCAATCTCTTTATGATAAAGTAGTTCTAATTCTATGTCTACAGGAGTAGAACGGGTACTCACACAGCCTAGTCCTTCTAGGCAAATAGTTTCACTCCAATCATGTCGCAATAACCCCAGCTTAAACCCTCCCCATTTGGGACTGTAAACTTTTGTATATACTCCTAGAAGTACAGCACTAGGGTTAAATGTAGGTTTTATTGCTTTATTCCCACTATCTGACATTTTGACGAAGGTGGAAGCAAAAGCTACTTGTCCTCCAAACTCAACATTTAGGTCTTGACAAAAAACAGGTACGGTAAGAAAAGTTGATAAAAACGCTAATAGTATTATGTAATTCATTTGCTTTTTGACGCTCTTTTTTTCAAAAATAGATCATAAGAAAAATACACCCCATAAGATAACTGAGAACCTAGATTATTAACCTCTACCGACCTTACGGGATTTCCCTCAGTATAGTAGCTTACCTTCATGCTCCCTATTTTACCAAGCCCTTTGTAATAGAGAATGGTTAGACCTACGCCAACTCTGTTGATCTGATATTCCAGCCTTGCTCCAATATCCAATGTACTAAAAAGAGCGGTATGATTGAAGCCGTACTCATAATCTGCATAAAAATTATTGGCACTACTGTTTGGACTGGGTCTATTCTGTCCTCTATAAGTTGGTTCATTCTGAATAGCCCTAGAGTTAAACCCTAAACTTATAGCTGGTGTTAAAATTAAATTCAAGGATTGCTTCGGACTAATTTTTAGAATCTGCTGCCTGTAGAAAAAGCTAATGGGCAAAACGACTGTACTTAGCCGACCATAGCTAGTAAATACTTGATATCTAGGGTCATGGTCTTCATATAGTAAACGGTATACCTGTCTTTCAACCCCCACACCAACTCCTAGTTGATTTTGAAACCAATAGGACATGTCAAATCTATAGTTAGCTTCGACAAATCTAGGGTAAGTTACCTCAGGGTATTCGGAGATTACTTCATACTGTTGTATTGCCTCTCCTACAAATAATTCAAAACGTAAAGTATTTTGTTGTCCAAGAGTGAATGAGACTGTTGAATAACACAAAATAGAGTGAATAAAGAGGCTCTTAGCCTCCTTATTCACAAATGCTAAAATTCTTTTTATAATCATAGGTAGATAATACTTAGTCCTTGTGAATCAAATATTAAATTGCCTGGACCGTAAGGCACTAGGTTTTCAGTCGCACTATGATCTGAGTTCATATCTTGTGCTTCTACTCTAATTATCTTCGAAGAGAATGTCGAATTGGGGTAGTAATTCCTAGATACACTTTTACTATCTTGTGAAGATTTAGTCAGGTTATAATAAGTGAATGGAGTACACTGGTTATCTTTTGTTAAATGGTCAATGTTAATGACTAGGCTGACTCGATCTATTTTAGCTCTTCTCCAGTTTCCATTATTTCTTTTTTTATAACAAACTGTTTCAGCGCCTACCGAATGTACCCAAAGATAATTTTGTACATAATTAACAGCTTTTAGTCTTAATTTAGAGTTGCTTGCAAAAGATAGCCAGCCCTCTTTAGATGCATTTGTAAATCCACCACAAGATGGTTTGACCGTTAAAGGTACCGTAGAATAATTACAACTACCATTACTGACAGACAGTACCACATTATAAGTTCCATTGTTTGGATAAGTATATGTAATAGAAGGGTTAGAGGTTGTCTGAACATTACCATTCCCAAAATCCCAAGTATATTGCAACCCAGATCCAACTACATTATTGGCACTAAATGTAAAAGTTCTCCCATGACTAAAACTACGTTGAGCTTCCAATTCAGCAAAACAAGAGGATGGATTAGCAATCACCTGAGAGAAAGTAGAATTGCAAGCGGGTCCAGATATACTTAGAGTTACTGTGTATGGATAACCTCCAGCAGGAAAGGTATGTATGGGAGGATGTGCACCTTGATATCCTGTGGCAATATAAGGGGAGCTACCATCACCGAAGTCCCAGGTGTAGGTAACATTAGCTCCTTGGCTAAAAATGAACTGAGAATTACTTACAAAGGTATACTGATTGGGATTAAGAGCTACAGGATAGGTATAAAATCGAGCCCTACAGAATAAGCTTTTTTCGTTCCCAGCATTGTCGTAAAGCTTCAAGAAGTCGTCATGCTCTGGATTCAGAGCATTGTGGGTAAATATATTTTCTTGGGGAGCATAATTTTCAGGATCATTACGCACTATTTCCAGCTTATTTAAATCTCCGTCTGTAATCAAGATTGTCCTATATTGATCCAATACCTTGTATATAATTTGACCAATTTTCACTTCTAAACCTTCATTCAAAATAGTTTGTAAATAAGGGTCAACAATAAAGTGATCATGAAAATTCTGTGGGTTTCCTCCTTGATTAAGGAAGTCAGTTTCACGTTCCATCTCCGATTGATGTAAAGAACTAAACCCTCCAAATCGTTCAACGAATTGTTGTAAGATAGGATAGCTTGGTTCTTCATCATCATCCTGAGACTCTGATGCTGAGAATCCTAATGTTTCAAGAGCATTATTTACTGCATTACTATTGCCTTGTAGTTGATACAGAGACTCAATGGTTCGATGATAAGAACTCAAATCTTCAAAAACTAAAACTCCATTTTGAAGAGAAATACTATTGGTTGTAAGGGCAAAATCATCGATTCCATCTTTTCGATTGAATTCATCTTCTATAGATGGATTTACTAACTTTGTATCTTCTTTTTTACAAGCTTGAAATAAAAGTGTAACTAAGATAAGATCTCATTTTACTCTAAATTTAAAGGTTATTTAATTACTCAAAGATAAATAAAAACTTATAAAAATACAACAAAAATCCAAAAACAATGCATCAAACATTTATCCTCCTCATTTGCAGCCTACTCATTCTATTCAGCTGCAAAAATTCAACACCCAAAGTGGAAGAAAATACAGAAAACAAGGCCCTGAAAGCTGGCATCTGGCGGGCAAGCCTTCAATTACATCAAGATGTAGCACTCCCCTTCAATTTCGAAGTGAATGAAGCTGGAGCAATCATCATCCACAATGCAGAAGAACGCCTCAAAGTCACAGACATTAGCATAGAAGGAGATACAATAAAAATCGTGATGCCCGTATTCGCCACCTATTTTAAAGCAAAACTCAAAGGTGATACCCTAGAAGGCGTTTGGGTAAACCCCAACAAAACCGATTACGAAATCCCCTTCACCGCTATATACGGCAGAGAGAAGCGATTTGATATGCCTTCAAGTGATGAAAGCATTAACCTAACAGGCCAATGGAAAGTTGATTTTAGCCCCAATACAGAGGATAGCTATCCTGCCATCGGATTATTCAAACAAGAAAAACAAATCGTAACTGGTACTTTTTTAACAGAAACAGGCGATTACCGCTATCTAGAAGGAGTTGCAGGCACCGAAAGCCTAAGCCTATCTTGTTTTGATGGCGCACATGCCTTTTTATTTACCGCAAAAATCCAAGGGGATAGCATCAAAGAAGGTATCTTCTACTCTGGCAAACATTGGCAAGAACCCTGGCAGGCTGAACGAAATGACCAGTTCCAATTGGCTGATATGGATACCCTCACTTATCTCAAAGAAGGCTATGAGCAACTGGAATTTGCCTTCGCAGATGAAAATGGAGATACGGTTCGCCTGAGGGATGAGCGTTTTAAAGGGAAAGTGCTGATTGTACAAATTATGGGGACTTGGTGTCCTAACTGTATGGATGAAACAGTCTTTTTTGTAGACTTGTATCAAAAATACAAAGATCAGGGTTTGGAAATTATTGCAATTGATTATGAATTGAAAAATGATTTTGAAACCTTTCTGCAGAACATCAAACGTATGAAGGACGATTTGGGCGTTGAATACATCACACTATTTGGAGGCCCTGCCAAAAAATCTGAAGCCGCTAAAACCCTGCCGATGCTCAACCACATTCTATCCTACCCCACGGCAATCTACATCGACCGAAATGGGGAGATCCAAAAAATTCAAACGGGCTTTTCTGGGCCTGGTACCGGAGCGATTTATAAGGATTATGTAAAGCATACAACACAATTAGTAGCCGACATTCCGCACCCTTAAAATATAAAAAAATAGAATTATTGTTTTACTTA
>CAZOLU010000118.1:0-10215 GCA_964580485.1 uncultured Saprospiraceae bacterium
AAAAATATTTTCTAATTTTCATAAAATTTGATCTGCGAAAGGTCAGTTATTTATTTTACTGCCCCCATAGGGATTCTAATCAGAACGATGGTACTTGAGCTGTTTTCAGGCTGCTTGGCAGTGCTGGACTAAATCAGATCTAATCAAGTTATTCGTAACTGTTTAGCCCCTAAAGTTGCCAAACCCTATGCCAAGGGTTCCAAGGAGAAAGGGAACGGCTTGGTCAAAGCAAGCTGCTAGGATTCTTTCGCTTCGCTCAGCCCCTCGTCTATGGCGAGGAGCAAAGCATCCTACAGCTTAAAAATTTTCGGATCCTTTCCCGAAGGGCTCAGTCTTCTTTTTTGCAAAAAAATAAGGCTGAGAGGATCGAAAATTGACAGCAACCCAGCCCTAGCCTTTCTCCGCAGGAGTCGAAGAAGGCTAGGGGCTTCTATAACAAGAGAATAACAAGAAACTTATACACTTATGCAACTAAAGTTAGAGGATTTTAATGTGGTTTTAGAACGCTTGAAGGTCGTAAATTATGGTGCTAATTTGGCAGGAGGTACGATCCACTGGACTGATGCTAGTGGTGCCGTAGTAGCCCACGCACAAATCAAGGCAGTACTATCTTGGGCTGCCACCAACAATAGTGCGATGTGGGCTAGTGGTATTGGTCAGTTTGAAGATGCAGGGGTACCTGTGGTGGTATTTGAAGAAGCCAAAGGGGATTATATTGGTAATATTAACGATATACAGGCCGCCGAACTTGCCGGCAAAGCCGCAGCTCAAGCAGGTGCAGCTTACCTCTATCGTGCCTCTAATGGGGCAAATGGACTTTATTTAGCTATTTTTGATTTTAAAGAAGAGAGTATTGAACTCACTCCCGAGGATATTGCTCGAAAAAAGCGATCGGTGATGGGATATAGTATGCAAATGCTCAACAACCTAGGCGAAATTCTTAACAATAAAAAACGCGTGGCAGAAGCCAAAAACCTTATGAACCATTACCACAAGGCCCTAGCCCAACAACTCGAACATGTAGCAGGAGAGGATACCGCCCTCCAAGATGCCATTCAAAAACAACAAAAATCCATTCAAATCTGGAAGGATATGCTCCCCAAAAAACGAAAGGATGTATTGGCCTTTATGAAGCAAGCAGCTTCTAAGTGGGGGCGAATGATGCAGGATTATTGATCAGTACTAATAACTTGAATCATAAATCAACAATATTCACCTTACCATCAACCGAAGCTAAAAAATAGCATATCCGATACATAAACAGGCCTTCTCCTTATATTTCAACACACTGACTTCAGCCTTCTTTTCGCTACTTTACACCTTTAAATGAATTTACGTCAACATATTATTTTGATAATTTAGCTTTATTCCCTATATTTACAAGTCCTAACATCGCGAACTCCCTCCACAGTTGACCCAAATATAAAGTACTTATTGATAGTAGTTATGCCTAAAATACTTAGGGGTAGCAATGATTTCTATATTAATGTGCTGACTTTATTCAACACACACTTCCCATTGCTATTGAAAACACTCCTAACACCATTAATTCAACTAAAACACTTTGATAATGAAAAAAATACTTACAATCTTAGCTCTGCTCTTAGCTAGTGTTAGCCTAAGCTGGGCACAGCAAAAGTCTCCAGATTTTAATCATGATGCGAATACGCAAAGAGCCTTAAATGCTCGGGCGACCAAGCAACTGCAACCATCTGTCCAAGATCTGAAAGCCAAACTTGAAGGTACTTATCGAATAGAATACAGCCAAGCAAACCGCCAAATCCTCTACACCAGAGATCTACTCGAAACCATTCAAAACACTCGCCAAGAGCTAGAGGATCAAACTATTCAATGGGATCCCTATACCCGCATTATTGTTTATGCTCAAAAAACATTAGAAAACAACAACACAGAACATTAAATACGATATTACTATGCTAAAACTTTATACTCATTCATGGATATTGAGCCTTGTATTGGTGCTTGCTGTCCTCACTCATACACAAGCACAAGACGACTGTGCCTCGGCTGTTCCAGTAGTAGATCTTACTGGGACGGTTTGTGCTACCTCTGCGCCAAGTACAACCGATTTCTTAGCTCCGGGCTCTTGCGAAGAGGGGGCTAACGACACCTGGTTTAGCTTTACCGCACAAAGCAATAGTGCAACTATTGATGTAAGTAGTACAGCTGGAGGCTGGCGACCAGAATTTCTAATCGTCTCCAGTAGCGATAATACCTGTGCTGGAGCTCTTTTTGAAGAGGACTGCTTTGATCAGAATGGTAACTACACTACGATCTCTGGAACGGTCAATAATTTAATTGCGGGAAATACCTACTGGATAGTTGTTTCTAGCAATTTCAACAACACTGCTGGCATACTCTCTGTTTGTGTAGACAACCCCCCAGCTCCAGCAGGCTGTATCGACAATAATCTTTGTGATGGTCCTGCTACACTAACACTTAATGCTAGTGGTGCCGGGGCGGCCTGTGTCAATGATTGTAACACTGGTGCCAGCCCTGGGCCCAACTTTGGAGGGGTAGGCTGCGAAGAGATGCCCAACCCAACGGTTTGGTATGAAATTACCACCGATGCTACTGCAGCTACACTGGATATTACCCTTACGAGTGGCGCACTGAGTAATCCTGAATTTCTAGTCTTTGAAACCGCAGATTGCTCCAACTTTACCATTTTTAGCTGCCAAGAAGGAGCTGCAGGTACGGCCTCTGAGTCGGGCATAGCCGTTGGTCCGAATACCACCTACCTCATTGCGGTGTCGGACGCAAGTGGCAATACTGGAAATTTTGACCTTTGTGTTACGCAAAATGCTGCGCCCGTAGGTACATGCTTAGGTGACGATTGCCTAACTCCTGTACCGATTGCGATTGCCTCTACTGGCGTATCGGTTTGTGAAAATGGTTGTAATACCTTGGCAAGTACAGGTCCTATCTTTGGAGGGGTAGGCGATTGCCAAGAACTTCCGAATGCTACGGTTTGGTATGAGGTAACTACCACTGCCAATACTTTTACCATGGATGTAGATGTGACCAGTACCGATTTGAGCGACCCCGAGGTTACAATCTTTCAAACAGCGGACTGTAATACCTACACAACGGTTGCCTGTGCAGAAGGAACAGGAGGAAGCGTTTCGCTAGTAGGAGAACAAGTCAATCCTGGACAAACTTACATCATTGCGGTGTCGGATGCATCAGGTGATGAGGGGAACTTTCAACTTTGTGTAGAATTGGGCGACAACCCCAGTGCTTGTAATACCAACAACTCATTAACCGTAGTCTCCACCTCTTTGGGCTCACCTGCCGGAGGGCCTTATCAACCTGGAGAAATTGTAGAGTTTTGTTATGAAATCAATGGCTGGATAACTTCCACAACACAATGTAATTATCTTCAAGGTATTGTACCTACTTTTGGCGATTGCTGGGACCCCGTATCTTTTGATGCTCAAGGACAACCTGCCATCACTACTCCAGCACAACCCCCAACCAGTCCGCCTAACCCTATTGCAACACAAGGAATCTTTATTGTGGATCTCCCACCCCTCTCTGCTTTTTTTGCAGGCGACTGGAACTGGTACCCTGCGGGTTCCGTAGATTATAATCTCCCAGGTCCCAACAACATGGGGCTCGTCGCTGGAGATGATGTGGGCCCCGGCTGGTATTTTACCACCATTTATCAAGCTCATGGGGGTGACCCAGACAACTCCTTTGGCGATCATGATATTTCATCAGAACCTGCCTTCGCAGGAATTACCTGTGCCGATGCTGCTACAACCTGGCAGGTTTGCTTTCAGCTCCAAGTCAAAGATGCTACGGCTTGTGGATTGGGCGAAACCGATTGTGGGGTCAGTATCAAAACCTATGCCGATGGAGAGATTGGTGCTTGGGCTAACCAAGGTTGTACAGCCGATGCACCTACTAATGCTCCAGCTACCATGGTGTGTGTTATTCTATCTACAGAAATCGAGGCCTTTAGGGCTAAAAATAAAGGCGATTACAACCTGCTAGAGTGGGAAGTTAGTGATGCATCTATGGTCAAAAACTTCCAGTTGGAGAAAAGTGCAGATGCAGTCAATTGGGAAGCGCTGGGTACTGTCGAGGGCCAAAACCCTCAGCTCCAATACCAGTTTAGAGATCAACAGCCTCTAAACCCCGTCACCTACTATCGCTTTAAAGTGATTGATTTTGACGGACGTTATACCTACTCCAACGTCATTTCCGTAGCTAGCAACAACAATCCGAACTCTGGCCTAATTTCAGAGCTTTATCCCAACCCCACCAAAGATCGCTTCTTCTTCAACTATACTGGACGCGACATGAATACCCCTGTACAAGTACAGGTGGTCAATATGATGGGACAGGTGGTAGAAGCTTATGAAGTAAACTTGACGGATCCTAACGAACTGTTTGAAGTCAATACCACCCGTTACAATGAAGGTATTTATTTTGTGAATATTACACAAGGCCCTTTGAAAACAGTGAAAAGAATTTCGGTGATGCGTTAATGCATTTAAAAGTATAGGATCCAACATGAGTCATACCTTATTTTGAGCCCATAGAGCAGATTAAAGTTGCATTTGCTTGGTATCCTGGGCTAGACTCTTAGATACTAGACTAAAAGACCCAAAGACTAGATGATATACGTCCTGTCTTTGGGTCTTTTAGTCTAGCGTCTAACCCCAAAGGGATACCTATGGTATCATCTCCACTACTTAGTTGATTTAAAGCTACTGAATTATACTACTACCACCTTGGTAAATTTAAGGGATGACTCATATTTTTTATGGTTTAGGGGCACCCAAGGGGTCGCTACGGTCAGCAGCTATCGGCCCTGCGGTCTGCCGCCCTTCCGTTGCACTCCAGGAGCGGCCCTGCTTCCCATCGCTACGCCGACTCCTAAATCTCAAAAATTTAGAAGCATCTTATGCTCTAGAACTGGGGTGCTGCACTTGTAGTACTCTATGACAGCCCCCTAAAGTACTTTTGTAAAAGTCATAGCTGCCCTCTTATTTGATTTCTTCCACGCTTTTCTGTATTTTTGTGGCATTGCGGTTTGAATGGGCTTGATAGAAGGCGCCGCGCTGCGGAGGGGTGCTCTCGCCCTTAGGCGAGAGCAGACCTTGGGCCGAACGAATAGCCCCAAAGGGGTGCCTTTGGCATGAGCCCCGTAGCATAGCGGAGACGACCGCTTGCGGGCGGCTGCCCCCAATAAAAAAACATCAAGTCTTGGAGTCTAGCATCTCAAAGCAGGTCGTCTAATCATCTTCAAATAGGGTTATTTTCAAATTTTTAAATTGACTATGTGACACATAAAGACATCATCAAAGATATTAAAAAGGGCCAGGTAGCTCCTATTTATTTCTTGCATGGGGAAGAGAGTTATTATATTGACGAGTTGGTCAACTATATGGAGGATCACCTATTGACAGAGGATCAGAAGGCTTTTAATCTAACTACCCTTTATGGGAAGGACTGTGATTTTAAGATCATTTTAGATAATGCTCGGCGGTACCCGATGATGGCGGAGCGGCAGTTGGTGTTTGTGAGGGAGGCGCAGCAGCTCAAAACCTTGGACAACCTAGAGGCTTATCTCAAAGATCCTTTAGACAGTACGGTTTTGGTTTTTGCACACAAACATAAAAAGCTAGATAAGCGCAAAAAGTTTGCAAAGGCTTTGGCCAAAGCGCAGAAAGCTGGGAAGGCTGTGGTTTTGGAAACACAGAAACTTTATGATAATCAGTTGCCTGACTGGATTAGTCGCTATTTGAAGGCCGAGGGCTTTGATATTGCGCCACAAGCGGCGGATATGCTGGCCGAGTATTTAGGCAATGATCTCGCTAAAATTGCCAATGAGTTGAAAAAACTGATGCTCAACCTTCCAAAAGGGAGCTTGATTGAGCCTCAGGTTATTGAAGAAAATATTGGGATTAGCAAAGATTACAATGTGTTTGAGTTGCAGTCGGCGCTGGCACAAAGAGACCATCTCAAAACCTACCGTATTGCTCAGTACTATATGGCCAACCCTAAGTCGGGGCCTTTACCTATGGTGGTTGGTGTGCTGTACAACTTTTTTAGTAAGGCCTATATTTGTCGCTTTTTGCCAGATAAATACGATACTACTATTGCTAAAGCAATTGGTCAGCGTGCCTATGGGCGGCCTGGGGCGATGAGTAAACGCTATGCCGATTATCGGCATGCGGTGAAAAATTATAATATTCAGCAATTGGAGCAAGTCTTGCAACTCCTCAAAACTTACGATTTGAGATCCAAGGGGGTGGGCTTGCCTTATGTGGGGGATGAGTTTAATGAACAGACAGACCCTGGGGAGCTGATGCGGGAGATGCTGATGCAAATTTTAGCTTGCCCTAGCCTTCCTTAAAAAATAGATGTCATTTATCAAATAAATCCGTACCTTTGTTGGATATTTAGTCCGTGAAGTTTTTTAGTTTTTGCAAAAACTAAAAAACTTCACGGACTATTATTGGATAATATCTAAACGAATTTGCTATTGTATGTCTACAACGAATGAAAAAAAATCGAGAGATTGGCGCAGTACTTTGAAAGCGATCGGGGGCTTCTTCTACAGCAAGGTGTTTTTGAAGAATGTGGGAATCTTCGTAGGGGTCAACTTTTTGATTTTTGCCCTGATTTTTTGGATTATTCTACCTTCCTATACTCGACACAATGAGTCGATTGAAGTTCCTGATATTCGTAAGCTTACAGTGAAGGATGCCAGCAAATTGGTAGAAAATAGAAAGCTGCGGATGGTGATTACCGACTCGGTTTATGAACCTAATAAAAAAGCGGGAGTGATCATCGATCAAAACCCTGCTCCAGGTTCTCGTGTAAAACCTAATCGAAAGATGTATCTGACAGTGAATACCACTACACCGCCTTCGGTGAATGTATACTATAAGCAGATTATAGGTCGGCCTCTGAGTTTTGTGAACCGCAAATTAAAGAGTTTAGATATCAAAATTGGTAAGACGGAATATATTGAAGGAAAGGGGGAAAATACGGTGGCGGCTATGTCGATGGGCGACCGAATTATTTTCTTAGAGGCAGATCCTTCTAAAGGTGAAAAGCCCCCTACGGCTGCACAGCGTATTCCTCGAGGCAGTACCATTGATCTCAAACTCTACAAGGGAGAGGATGCAGAATTGAAGCGCATTCCTAGCTTGGTTTGTAGAACTTATGAGGAGGCTAAGTTTATGATTGCTGGTGGGGAGTATTATATTGGTGGCGTAAAACTGGATGAATCGGTGGGTGCGGATACTTCTGCGGCTGTAGTTTGGCGACAAAGCCCGCGTGCGGGCTCCCGAGCAAGCATGGGTACGGGGATCAAAATTTGGCTCACCCGTGATACTCCTGATGGTTGTAAGGAGGAGGAGGAAGATCCAGAGTCGGAATAAATAAATCCTAGTTTTTCTGTAAGTTCGAAACTAAGGAATTGATTTTTGTTGCTTTTTGTTGGATTTGTTCCATCATCTCCAAGCTTTGTAAGCTGATTTTTTCTAGGTCCTCATCTTGGAGCTGTTCCTGGCTTTGCTGTTGATATTCAGCTTCAAGTTGTCGAATTGCTGCTTCTCTTTGCTGAGCTTCTTGCTTGACCTTTTCGATTAAGGCTTCATAGTTGAGGTTGAGCTCTTGGCTGGCTTCTTTAATTTTTGCGCTGAAATCTTCCTTACTGCTTTGCCACAACAGGGTATATTGCTGATAGCTTTGCTCTAGATCTCGAATTTTGAGTGTTTGGTAGGCTTTGGCGGCTTGATGCTGAATACTATTGAGTTCTTTTTTGTACTTCTGATAGCTGTTTGCTTTTTGCTGCTCAAGGAGTTGTTTTTCCTTTTTATAAAAACGTTGAATCCTAAGCAGCTCATCTTTTTGTTCTTCCTTCAATTTGCGAACCACGATAAACCAATCGCCTAATTTAGAAGCTAAATTGACGTATTTTTCAGTGATATTTTCTAATGGAATAATTTTACCATTATTGAGTTCTATCTGAGCCCGAAGGTGGTCGATTCGTTCAATTTGTAAAATACTATTCAAGCCTTCCCTTTGAAGTTTTTCTACGATTTTTTTCTTATGACCGAGTTGTTTAAAGTATTGATGATATTTCCCTCGGATATTGGCTTCCTCTTTCAATGCTTGATGCAGTGATTTTTCGTCTCGTTCTTGTTGGTGCCGTAGTAGATTACGGCGTTGCTCTGTTTCTTTGAGAAAATTTTGTTGTTTCCACTCCATATTTTTGATTTCCTCATCTATAAATTTACGGATTTCAGGATTACTACTAACCAATCGCTCTTCTACAGGAAGCTCTTTAATTGCTTGAATGGCTGCTCTTTTATTTTTTAGAATCTCTTGCCAAATCTGGTCTAAATCCAGCACTTGATCTTTTGGTGCTGTAATTTTGAAAGGCAGTTGATGAGATAGCTTTTCCACATAAGATTTTTCAATTTCTTTGGTGAGTTGTATTTCTTTTTCAAGCAAACGCTCTACCTCTTGATCCATCTGTTCAAGCCAAGCTTTAAAATCTTCTTGGAGTTGTTCAATCTTTTGTTTTAGAGTATAAAAGTTTGGGAGCGTTTGCTTGAGTTGATTTTGAAAGTTTTGATGTATTCGATCCCATTCTAGTGTACTTTGCTGAAACCCTGCGATATAGGCTTGTAGTTGTTTGCGTTGCCTTCGCCAGGCACTTCGTTGGGGATTCCAAATTTGATTAGCAATATAATATAGAATAGGTGCTATCAAAAAAGGATAAATGAGGAAGAGTAGGATAAAGAGTACATTTTTGAAAATGTTTCCTGTCCAAAGATCCAAATATATCCAATTTTTAAAACTAGGATGCAAAAGCAATAGAAAAAATAGGAGTACAGAACTACCAATCGAAAAAATTGTACTTGCAGTACTGTTGATATTGATGTCTACCTTAATATTCTTGGTAATTTGCTGGGGGCTTTGGGGTTTTGGGGCTTGCCATGCCAATACGCTATGGTAGTCGGCAGGGAGTACATCCTCTTCTGCTAGTTTCATTTTGGGCAGAGCTACTAGTCTTGATGGCTTCCGCCAAATATGTCCGGTGCTCCGTTTCAGCAAAAACATATTTTGGAAATGTGCCCTCATCTTAGCATCCCCAAAGACATTTAGTAGTGCCATACACCATACTTCTGTTAAGGGGCGTTCTTCTGGGATTTGATGCCCTTCCACAAAACAGCGCAAAAAGAGTTCTTTTAAGCCTTCTTCTAGTTTTTCAAAGGCTTGATGGGGAGGGGGAATGATTTTAAAAAGTGCTGCCTTTTGAGGATGATGTACAAACAAGCCATGCTGAATTTTTTGATGCAAACTCACCATCTGGTCATAAGGAGGATTTGCTGAAGCTGCAAAAGGGTGAATCCCAAACAGCATCTTATAAAAAATAGTAGCTAGGGAGAATAGATCCCAAAAAGGATCTATACCATCATGGCTGTGTTTCCGGCTTTCTTTTGTATAATGCTCGGGGGGGGTATATTCGGGAGTTGCTACGGGAGCAGGAAAAACAACACGCCCATCTTCTACTACTTCTACCGAATCCATATCTACTAAAGAGATCAAGCCATTTGGTTGGATAATTACATTTTCAGGCTTCAGATCTACAATAACGTAGCGTTGTGTACTATGTACATGATATACTGCTGCTGCAAGGTTAAAACAGGTACGCAGTCGATATTCAAAGGCTTTGGGGTTCTTGAGGTTGAATCGTTGCCAAGCACTACTCAATTTTTTAGGGAGCTTGGCTCTACAGAGCACCTCCAACTTTTCCCCTTTGACAAAGGGCATGATAAAGCCCATAAACTGCTTTTGGGGATCAATCAGTATATCACTAATCCAGATATAGGCTGGATGTTGATTTGCGGCTAGTCCTTGGGGAGGGTACTGATATAGATATTCAATTTTTTCGGCACGCTCTGCGGTACGTTTTAGGGGATGGTAGATTTTAGCAACATAACCTTTGAGTGAGGCAGGAGAAAGAATTTTAAATAAATTTCCCTCTCCACCTCCAGCAAAAGGTTTATCGGCAAGCTTGATTTTTTCTTTTTTATGTTTAAGGTAATAATCTTGCGACATTTAGGTTTGGAGTTGGTGTTGATCTAAGAGATTAGGCTAATAAAACTGAAAACTACAGAAAAGTACTGAAAGCCCGATAATATGGTACTTTTAAACTGC
>CAZOLU010000119.1:0-6166 GCA_964580485.1 uncultured Saprospiraceae bacterium
CTTGAGGAACATATTTAGTGCCAGAAGCTTCCTCATGCCCTCTCATTCTAAAGGTTTCGCACTCGATCAGTACTGGGCGAGGATTTTTACGCATCGACTTTGCCAATCGGCTAATTGTATCATAGACCTCTAAAATATTATTCCCATCAATACGGTGGCCTTCCATCCCATAACCTTTGGCACGATCTACCAAATGCTCGCATTTATACTGTTCTGAGGTAGGCGTAGAAAGTCCGTAGCCATTATTTTCGATTACAAAAATAACTGGTAAATCCCATACTGCCGCTACGTTTAAAGCCTCATGAAAATCTCCTTCGCTAGTTCCCCCTTCTCCAGTAAAGGCCAATGCTACTTTTCCTTCCTGCCCCAACTTATTGGCAAGTGCTACTCCCCCAGCTAAGGAAAGTTGTGGCCCTAGATGTGAAATCATCCCCACTATATGGTGCTCTGCAGTGCCAAAGTGAAAAGAACGATCCCGACCTTTGGTAAAACCAGGCATTTTTCCTTGCCATTGGCAAAATAAACGCTTTAGGGGAACATCTCTGGTGGTAAAAACGCCTAAGTTGCGGTGCATGGTAAAGATAAACTCATCTTCCTCCAAGGCTGCTGTTGCTCCTACGGCAATAGCTTCCTGCCCTATACCTGCAAACCATTTGCTAATCCGCCCTTGGCGAAGCAGTACCAGCATTTTTTCTTCAATCATACGAGGACGTAAAATTGCATGGTACAGGGATTTTAGTTTCTTCTGACTTAGTCGCTTTTTGTTGAATTGAATTGCTGTGGTTTCCATGATAGAATGCCTAGATTATCAATAGCTTACCTTCATTTATGGGTAAAACTACTATTGGTGATGATAAAGTTAAGTTTCTAGAACAAAGGTAGCAATCCTAATGAAATTCTATATTTTTTTTGGCAGGAATTAATTTAGAGCTAATTCACTTCATCATCTTGAGGATTCATAAAATTGGGGTTCAGCTTATGGACTTTTTCTTCCACAGTTTCGGGAATTCCCATTTGTTGACGGAGATCCTTTTCACTTTGATTCATTTCCCAAAGCATTTGTGCATAGTCTAGGAGTTGCTGTTGATGATCGGGACTAAGTTCTTCAAAAAATTGGAGTAGTTTTTCTTTCATAAAAATAAATTGCTTAGTTCATTATTTTGGAATCAGCAGAAGCTATTCATTCCTCCGCATCTTTATCCTTCTTCTTAGGTCGCAAGATATACAGGCTTTTCAAGATATACACATTGAGCTTTACCAGGAGATAAAAGGCAAAGGCAAAAGGACGTAATAAGGTAAAGAAAATATTTTTGCGTAAAGAAATAGCAGGTACATATTTATTAAAAAGCCCATAGTAAAGATGGGTTTGATAATCCAAAGTCACCTCCCCTTCAATTTGGTATTGTTCAAAAATAATTTTAAGGGCTTTCATCGCTAATTTGAACTTGGGGTGATCCTCGGGCAAGGCAAACTCAGAGGCGATATAGTAAGCTTGCAGGGCTTTCCAGGAAAGACGAATTTGATTGGGAAAGATCTCTACCTGATAGCCTTCGCTAAAAAACTGGTCGAGCTCGGCTGCCTCAGGCAGCCGCTCGTACTCATGATAAGCACTACTAGAATATTGCCGAAAAAATTGGCTAAAAGCCCAGCTAAAGGTACGCTCTAGTTCAGCAGAAAGCGAATGGTTGATGCGCACAACATAACTATTTAGACGCATAATGCGACTAATTTCTGTTTTAGTAGGCTCATCAACCTCCAGTAGATTGAGTAAAACAAGGCTATCCATGCTATCCTCCTCCAAGGGGTGCTCCTCCAATGACTTTGGAGAAAGCCACACATCCTCTTGTGGCTCAAAATAGGATTGAATATATTGAAAATAAGCAGGATCAGGCTCTACGATCCCAAGTAGGTGTACATGCTTTCGCCAACTACGCCCCAATTGTTCCGCGCCTTTCCCCATCAACAGTACTACATACTTCTTGCTAACTTTGAGTTCATTACTCAAAAAATCTAATATGGGCAAAGGAGGATGTGGATGAAATTCGGAACGAAAAACAATAGCATCGGGCGTTAGTGGCATAAGTTCTCTGCAACTTGAAGTAATGATCAAATATTTCCCAAAGAGATGGACTATCTCAAGGCATAAATATTGTGCAGGTTGGTCGCTTTCAAAGCTTCCTCACGATCTACCGTAATTTTGCTAAAGCCATGCTGTGTCAAGAGTGCTTTGACAAAGTCTAAGCGCCCTTCACTGTCATGTACTTCTACCACTACTTGCTGTACCTTATCCCAGTCCTCGGACTTAATACTTTTGAGTGCAAGAATTTCGGCCCCCTCACAATCAATTTTCAGTAAGTCAATGCGAGGCACTTGATATTGTTCAATAATTTGTGAAATGGTTTTGAGTTCACATTGAAATTCTTTAGCTCCAGAACGCAAATAATTCGCCAACCAACGCACCGCAAAATTGGGAAGGAAACGCGCCCAACGATACCCTTTTGGAGCTTCTTCCAAACTGCCTTTTACTGCTTTGACAAACATATCGGGGTCTTCTTGCCACATTTCACCATGAGCTGTAGAAAGTGCTGGACTTTTAGGATAATAGGTAAAGGTAGCCTGCCCCTCCGCCTCCGAAACCCCATAAGGTAAGGCATGGAAGCGTCCTTTTCCAAAACGCTGAGCATTGGCTTCTAGCACAGCATAAATATCAGGAATAGGTTCAAAGGCATAAATAGAGGTGTTGGGGTAAAGCTGACAGGCTCTAATCCCAAAAATACCAATGTTTGCACCAACATCAAAAATAATATCTCCATCTTTCAGGCTAACGCCGTGCTGAAAGTAGCCCTCTACATGGCTATCAAGCACCATCGCTTCTGTTTTACTGATACAATAGAGCTCGGTGCCATCTTCTAGTTTTCCTTTTTTTAACTTTGACATGGGTTCAGGTATTTAATATTGCCTCTTAGAATAGTTTGCTTGCTAATGATGTGAAATTAGGGAAAAGCCCCTAAATCTTTTAGCTACTCTGCTCTTTTTATTTTATAGATACAAGCTTCAATTTCCTTTTTCCAAGCACAATAAAACTTATCCGCAGCATCTATTCCCACATAACGCCAATGCCAAGGCTCTTTTTTGAGGCGTTGATCTACTCTAAAAAAGTAGGTGGGTACCCAACCATAAGCAAAGGCATTTTCCAATAGCCATAAAAACTTGCTATTATGATCATTTACCCATTTAAAATCAACAGTAGTATAGAGGTGATGCTCTGAATAGCCAGGTCGCTCAGCGACCTTAGCCCCCAACTTTTTGTAAATCTGCTGCTGCTCTTTAATGCTCCGATAGCTATAGTTAATGGGCAATTTGATCGACTCCTGAGCAGCAGCTTGGCGCATCTTTATTAAAGCAGCATAGGCTTTTTGGTGCAGGGCGTATTTCTGCCCATCAAAATAGGTCACCTCGGCCATACTGCTATACAGTTTTCGACTATACTGGTAAGGCAACCCTACGGGAGCTCCTAGAAAATCAATCTGAATTTTAGCAATAGGAACATCTATTCGATGCTCTTGTAAGGTCATCCTTCTTAGATCAACCCTCCATTCATAGTATTCCCAATGTTCAGAGCAATCCTGGGCATTTAGTATTGTGCCCATGCAAAGGAAAATAAAAATATAGCGCATGTATGCTGACTTTAAATATGCTCTAGATTAACCTACTCTTCGTACATAATTTCTGTTTTAGGAATAAGCTGATGTACTTCTAGAAGATAATCTACATCCATTTCTGTTCCTTCAATATATAATATTTGTAGTCCTTTCATACTAGCAATAGACTTAGGCAAGGCAGCAATAGGATTATTACTCAAATACAATGCGGAAAGCTCTGTCAATCCACAGATGGCTTCTGGAAATTCTTCAAAAGCATTGTCTGAAAGGTCAATAGAAGTAAGCTTCGTCAAAGCGCTGATTTCTCTGGGGAGAGCACTTAGTTGATTGTTCCCTAATAACAAATCATCTAAAGCCTCCAAACCACCTATCGCCGCAGGTAGTTGAGTCAGTTCATTTTCTGAAAGAATCAGTTCTTTGAGTGCTTTAAGATCACCTATACTTTTGGGCAATTCCTTTAGTTGATTTTCATCTAAATGCAATAGGGTCAAACTACTCAGCTTTCCTATACTTTCTGGTAAGGTGGATAGCTCATTCCTACTGAGATAGAGTTTTTCCAAAGCATTAAAATACTGAAATACATCGGGTAGTGTACTCAAGCCAGTTTCTTCCAAGCCTAAATTTTTTAAACTAGCAATACGAATCACGGCTTCTGGAAATTTTTTCAAGGGATTTCCATCTAACACAAGAGCCTCCAAACGTTGAAACTCAGCCACTGATGCTGGAATTTCTTCTAGTTTATTCGTGGGTAGGTACAACTCTTTCAAATTGGGTAGTTTGCCAATCGACTCTGGTAATCGCAACAACTGGCAGTCTTCCATCATCAAAAATTGCAAGGCTTTCATGTTATGAAGCTCCTCAGGTAATAGCGCAATAGGATTACCTCCCAACTCTAGGCGTTCTAGCTGTTGATGTGCACACAAGGAGCTTGGTAAGCGTTTGAGCTGATTGCTAGTCAGGTAAAATTCTTTGAGTGAAGCGGGCAGCTTTAAGTCATCACTTAATCTTTTCAATCGGTTCTCCGACCAATCTAGATTTACTAAGTTTTGAGGGAGTGGTGGTTTTTCATGCACAATCGCCAACCAATTATTACTGATACTCAGCGATCTAAGTTGCTCTAAAGCCGCAAGCTCTTTGGGTAACCCAATAAATTCATTATAATCTAGATTCAACAGCTCCAATTGCTTTAATTGCTGAAAGGAGCTAGGGAGTTGATTTAAGGTATTGTCCCAAAGGTAGAGTTTTTTGAGTTGGGTGAGCTCCCCTATCGACTCAGGCAGCTTATACCAGCCCATATTCCCCAAGTCCAATTCCTCCAAAGCCGATAATTCTTTAATCACCATAGGAATTTCTGCAAAAGCATTGCCTGAAATATCGAGCCGCTCTAATTTCTGAAGTTGGGCAAGCGAGCTGGGCAGACTACTCAACTTATTATCCGACAAGACGAGTTCTCTCAACTCTGTTAATTCTCCAATATTTTTAGGTAGTTTTCTCAAGCCTTGATCACTTAGGTTGAGTACCCAAACTTTAGAGGGGTTTTTTAGTGCTTTTTTTAGAGACGTAAAGCTAGAATCTTGCTGTGCCCACAGCCAACAAGGTAGTAAGCTGAGTATAAATAATAGTTTTTTCATCTGCTGAATATTTTTTAATAAATGGAGTTAAACTTTTATTTTGACTTTGTTTAAGTCTGGTAAAAATCATTTTTTTATGCTAATAAAATGCCAAGACAGTGGCTGGGTTTAGTCATAATGCAAAAAATGTTTATTTTTGTCGACTAATTATAAAAAAGCTTGGCATCAGCAAGATACAAAAGCGCATATAAAACACCCAATAACAGAGGTATTACAATATCTCATTTCTGTATAAAAAATAGAATAAATGATTAACCATTTTAGAGATTGGATCTTTAAGAACGTACACAGTGGCAATTTAGTATACAATGTATGTTGGGAAGATCCTCGTTGCGATCGTCAGATCATGGATATCCAGCCAGATAGCGAAATCGTTATGATCACCAGTGCAGGTTGTAATGCTTTGGACTATTTGTTGGATGATCCTAAAGCCATCCATTGTATAGACCTCAACTCTCGACAGAATGCTTTATTAGAATTGAAAAAAGCGTTGTTTGAGCATTCGACTTATGAAGAGCTCTATGATTATTTTGGCGATGGTGTACACCCACGAGGGAAAGAGGTCTATGAGCGAGATCTAAGATCACATTTGCCAGAATATGCACAAGAGTTTTGGGATAAAAAAATGAGCTATTTTGCAGGAAAAGGTCCTAAGAAAAGCTTTTACTATCGAGGATCCTCGGGAACTCTAGCTTGGTTGTTTGTACGCTACATGCGTGCTCGCCGCGCCTTGCACAAGCGAGTAATGAAGTTGATGGAATCCAATAGTTTGGAAGAACAGGAATACTGGTTCAATAAAGTAGAAAAAAAGCTATTCAATCGTGCTGTACGCTGGACCTTGAGCCGCCACTTTGCTTTAGCGATGGCGGGGGT
>CAZOLU010000119.1:6176-6527 GCA_964580485.1 uncultured Saprospiraceae bacterium
ATATCCTGGGGGAGTAGGGCATTTTGTGGTGGATGCTGCTCGGCATGTATTTACACAGTTAGATATTCGTGAAAACTACTTTTACCAAGCCTATATTTTTGGCTACTACACCAAAGACTGCTGCCCCAACTATTTGAAAGAGCAGTACTTTGACACCTTAAAAGAGCGTCAGGCTCGTATCCAAACCCACACCACCAGTCTTTCTCAGTTTTTGAAAGATAATCCTGGACAGTATTCTCATTATGTGTTGTTGGATCACCAAGATTGGTTGGCAGCACATGATATTCCGGCATTAGAAGAAGAATGGCACTATATTCTAAAAAATAGCAAGCCTGGCACTAAAATTTTAAT
>CAZOLU010000119.1:6537-10152 GCA_964580485.1 uncultured Saprospiraceae bacterium
ATCCGCAGCAATGCGCATTGATTTCTTCCCTCCCTTTGTACAAGAAAAAGTAGAATGGATTCCTCAAAATGAGTTGGAGGAAGTGCATAAACAAGATCGGGTAGGAACCTATGGCAGTGTTTATGTAGGAATTGTCAAGTAAGACATTTGAAAGAACAAAGCACCGTAAATGTGTTATAAAAATGCTATCTTTGTATAGTGGTGAGTGTAGGTTGTTTTTACCACAAATCGCCTTTTCACCACCATCATCTAACGCAACTATCCAACTCTAAAACCATCAATTCATGAAAACAGAACATAAAGATTCCAAAGAGCAAGCGAGTAGTATGGAGCAATACTATCGCTTTCAGTCTAAAATTTATGACATGACTCGTTGGTCATTCCTCTTTGGTCGAGTAGATGTTATCAAAGATATTCCCATTGAGCGTAATGCCAAAGTGCGCATATTGGAAGTAGGCTGTGGTACTGGTTTCAATACTAAAATTCTAGCTCAAACCTTTCCTAATGCAGAAATCAATGCATATGAGGTGTCGCAGGATATGGTAGAGCGTTCTCGCAAGAAAACAGAAGCTTTTGGAGACCGAGTCAAGATTGTTCATCAACCCTATGGTTCAGATCCTGAAGCCCTGCTCGGAGCTTATGATGCCGTTTTGTTTTCTTACTCACTCACGATGATCAACCCACAGTGGGAAGATCTTATTCAACAAGCACATAAGGACCTAAAAGTGGGTGGCTACATTGCAGTGGTAGACTTTCACGATAGTCAGTTTCATTGGTTTAAGAAACATATGGGAAATAACCATGTGCGGATGGATAGTCATTTACAACCTTTGTTGGAACAACTTTTTGAGCCTGTCGTTAATGAGGTAAAAACTGCCTATGCCGGGGTTTGGGAGTACCTACTTTATGTAGGAAAGAAAACAGCAGAATAATCAGATAAATTACCTTCGGGTAGTAGTCATGGAAAAACGAAAACTAGACGTACTCATCCTCTCAGACATTCACCTAGGTACACGGGGCTGTGAGGCAGCAGCACTGGTACATTACCTACAAACAGTGGCTCCCAAAATACTGGTACTCAATGGAGATGTGATGGACATCTGGCAATTTCGTACAGGTTACTTTCCAAAATCCCACTGGGCAGTACTCCGAGAACTACTGAATATTGCTGCACAAGGCGTACCCGTTTATTATCTTACAGGAAACCACGATGACTCTCTGAGAAAAATGGCTCCTTTTCAAATGGGTAATATCCACTTGGATAATAAACTCATCTTAGAACTCGATGGGAAGTTGGCATGGATTTTTCATGGAGATGTCTATGATGGATCAATTACACATGGGCGCTGGGCAGCTAAAATGGGGGGACGTTGTTATGATATGATGATCGTCTTCAATCGTTTTGTGAATAGAATTTTCAAGCCTTTGGGGTTGGGACCATTCAACTTCTCTAAACGGCTCAAATCTGCTGTAAAAAAAACAGTGGCTAAGGTTAGTAATTTTGAAGCTAAAGCAATTGAAGTTGGTTTAGAAAAAGGCTATGACTATGTCATTTGTGGGCATATTCACCGCCCTCAAATTCGAGAAATCACAACAGAAACAGGAAGCCTAACTTACCTCAATTCTGGAGATTGGCTCGAAAATCTCAGTGCATTAGAATATGTGGATGGTCAATGGAGGATCTTTGAATACCAAGAAATTGCAATTGAAGAAACACCTCCTATTGGCGATCTTTCTGTAAGTCTAGAATCTTTGCTAGAATCGGTGCAAGATGATACCATACAAGAGGAGTTGAAATAATTAAGTCTACTCATTTTCTTCTTGCCCAGTTTGAGAATAATTAGAACTTCTGGGGTATTGAATGACAGATTTGCATTAACTATAAAATTGGATGCCAATAGTTTTTGATTATAAAACCGTACATATTTTCGAAGCCTGTGCCAAAGGTCCCAAGGACTCCTTTGGAGCATCCCCAGGGAAAGGCAACGGCTTGCGTAGGTCAGGAAATTACGCAAGCTGAATCCTAAAGGATTCAGCAAAATTGATTAAATTTCAATTTGTGTACGGTTTTATATTTTTGATTAAAAGAACCATCTAATTCCAAAACAAAATAAGCTTATGAAGTGGTTATTATTACTTTTATCTAGTTTTCCTTTCTTCCTACAAGCTCAAGTAACCTATACCTTTTTGGAAGATCATCAGTTTTTGCATGAGAAGGATCTTGAGGGCTATACTTTTGTTCCTAACGAAGGGAAACTTAGCTCGGCGCATTATCCAGATCCTGTAAAGGAAGGACTCGTTCAATTTAAAGTTACATCTACGGGGGTAGAGATTATAGAACGGGTAACCTTCTCTACAAGTGGAATCAAAGGAGAAAACAACTCCAAGCCACTAAAAATGAGCGTTGCTCGCATTGATAAAAAACATTATGGTTATGAGGTGGTATTGATGGATATCAAGAACCCTAACGTTCAGGGCTATATCCAGTTTTATGTTGCTAGAGGCTATGTTCATACCATAAAATACAAACCTGAACCCTCCGCTTCTGAGCGCACCTATTCCTTAAAAGTACTCCCTGAATATCAAAATGAAAGAGATAGTAAGTATTTTTCACATGATAATGATTATGAGATCAAAAACCTGAAAAACCTCTATGATCAACGCCTCTATCCTTTTGCCGAACTCACCGATCAATATGACTACCGAGAATTTAGACGACTCTTTCCAAAAGATTTAATCTCTTTCAAATTTGAAACTCGGTTTATCCAGAAAAAACGCAAAGAAGTAGAAGTTTACTACCTCATTATTAACAATCCTGCCAACCAAGAAATGCCTAAGCTTGAGTTACTCATTAAAAAGTCAAAGGATATTCGTTGGAAGGATCGGGTACAAAGAAAAGAAAGAGAAGCGATTCAACTCAACCTCTTTGATGAAACCAATAAGCAAAACTATGAGGTTATTTTGTTTAGAAACGCTGTTAGTAAAAAGTTGAAATCCATTCGCTTTCAGAATAAAGAATACCTACTGCGCCAAAACATCCTACGCGAAAGCTATGAAGAGCTGAAAAAACAAAAAGAAAAAGAAGAGGAGGAGAAAAGGAAGAAGCGAAATAGATAAAATCTAATCATATGATTTACAAGGGCTTTTCTGTTTTTAGAAAAGTCCTTTTCTATTTTTAGGAATATCAAGGCATTGTCCGTAATTTTGCCCTATCGCTCAACAGCATCTTTGAATAATTTAGAACACCTTCTCAAACCAATCTATTATCATGGCAGATTTACTTAGTGATGTAAAACTATTCTCGGGGCAAAACTCTCGCTATTTAGCAGAGAAAATTGTAGACTATTATGGGCAGCCGCTAGGTCAAATGACCATAGAACGCTTTAGTGATGGCGAATTTCAAGCCAACATACAAGAATCTGTAAGAGGTGCCTATGTGTTTTTTATCCAGTCTACCTTTGCACCTTCTGAAAACCTTATGGAACTCCTACTGATGATTGATGCTGCCAAGCGAGCTTCTGCTGGCTATATTACCGCAGTAATTCCCTACTTTGGCTTTGCTCGTCAAGATCGTAAGGATAAGCCCAGAGTTGCTATTGGAGCTAAGCTTGTTGC
>CAZOLU010000120.1:0-10147 GCA_964580485.1 uncultured Saprospiraceae bacterium
TTCTGATCTACGCAAGTCGTTGCCTTCAGGCTTCGAAAATATGTACGATTTTATAATCTATGTAAATGATCCCTGAATCAACTCAGGGTTAAGAGTATATTTAGCTTTTCAACCCCCAAAGTTAAAACTTTAGCTACAATCCTCCTAAAAAAGCCTCCTTTCATCAAATGGACTCCTCAAGATTTTAAACTTTATTAACAGGAACTGGCAACCAAAGAAAATATTTATTATATTTGTTACAATAAAATAATAAAGCCACTTTCTTATTTAAAGGTCAATTTTATTTTCCTTTACTTCGGTGAAATTTTGATGATGATTGATTAGCAATAATTTACATTTTAAATTCTCTATTCAAACTTACACTTAATTAATTGATAATCAAGAGTCAAAAAATTAAGATTTTTTTTAATTTTATTAAAATTTAAAAAATTCACCGAAGTAGTAATTTCCATAGTACACCCCACTCAACAGAAATTCATCCCCTAAAAGACCACAAGCTTACTTGTTTAAATAACTAAAACACTTAAACCACTAACTATAAACAACTTAGAGCAATAAATTATACTAAGATTTTACAACCTTTATCGATTTAGCCATCAAGCTTAAAACTACTATTAACCAATTCTTGAGTTTTGTCAGTTTGCCAAGATGCATCGTACAAAGCTCCTATTCGTCAGACTTACTAACTAAAATTAACCAATTTCATGATGAGACACTACCTTACGCTACTCTGCCTGATCTTGAGTACCTCTATGCTTTTGGCACAGCAATTAAAGGACTATGAACGTCCTCAGCACAATCATAAGTTGCCAAAATCAACGAGCCGATACACTCAGCCACATCAACATCAAGACAAACAGCCACAAGGCCGTTATTTTGGACAAAACATCTTAGACAATGTGCAAAGAACTCCTTCTGGTCATATCCGTTGTCTACATACCGAAATGGATGCTTTGTCCAGAGCAAGATTTCCAGAACGAGGCACCAACGAAGATTTTGAAAATTGGATTGCACCTAAAGTAGAAGCTTGGAAAGCAGCTAATGCGCATAAGTCGGCCCTGCCTATTCTAACCATTCCTGTAGTTTTTCATATCATTACAGATGGAGCTGGTGCCGAGAACCTATCTGCTGCCATCATCCAAGCACAGCTCGATCAATTAAATATTGATTTTGCCAATCTCGCAGGTAGTACAGATCCTGCCGCTGCAGATGTTGAGGTGCAATTTTGCTTGGCACAATTGGACCCTTCTGACAATGTCATGCCAGAGCCTGGAATCAACCGGGTTACAGCCTTTGGAGATGGGCCTTTTAATCAAGGTAATTTTGAGGGGGCAGGAAACATCAAGCAACAAACCCAATGGGATCCGAACCTCTACATGAATATTTGGGTAGCAGATCTTTCTGGTGGATTATTGGGCTATGCTCAATTTCCTGATGCTTCGGGACTGCCTGGCATGCCCACGGGCGCAGGTGGTGCAGCTTATGAAGATGGTGTTGTAGTGACGTATAGCTCTGTGGGCTCGGTCGCCAATCCAGGTTCGGGCGCACCTTTCAACCTAGGTCGTACGCTCACACATGAAGTAGGGCACTGGGTTGGGCTTCGCCACATTTGGGGAGATGGCCCATGTGGTGTAGATGACTTCTGTGCAGATACTCCTGAGTCTGATGCTGCTAACGGAGGTTGTCCTAATCATACTTCTTGTGGTACAGCCGATATGGTGGAAAACTATATGGATTATACCAATGATGCTTGTATGGATATTTTCACAGCAGATCAAAAAGCTCGTATTCGGGTAGTGATGAACAACTGTGTGCGTCGTAACACCCTGCCCAACTCTCCTAAATGTGTGGTGTCTGACTATTCTATCGCTGCGGTAGACTCTACGGTGGAAGTTTGCCCTCCTGCTAATGCTGTTTACACTATCAATATTGGTGAATTTGGTGGATATAGTGATCCTGTAAGCCTTAGTGCTTCGGGTGTTCCTGCTGGAGCAACTGCGGTATTTGGCTCTAATTCGGTTACGCCAGTAGGCTCCACTACCTTAACAATTTCTGGATTAGGAGCAGTAACGCCTGGCACTTACAACATTACCGTGAATGCCAACAGTACTTCTGGGGCACAATCACTTCCTCTTGTCCTAACAGTTTCTCCTCCTACACCTTCTACGGCGGTCAACCTCACTACGCCTAGTAATGGATTCAATGGTGCTGCCATACCTACCAACTTCAACTGGTCTGCAGCAGGAGCTGGCGCTACTTATAATATTGAAATTGCTACAGATCCTGGATTTACAAATATTGTAGATAATGCTACTGGATTAGCCACAAATAGCTACACGGCTACGACCTTATCGGCCAACACCACCTACTACTGGAGAGTTACTGTAGCCAATGCTTGTGGAGTAGGACCGACTTCTAGTGCTTTTAGCTTCAGCACTGCCAACTGTGCGATTTATGCAAGTACCAATGTACCCATAGCAATTTCAGCTTCTGGTACACCTACAATCACTTCTACCCTCAATGTAGGAGCTGCAGGTACGGTGACAGATGTTAATGTAGTTACCTTAGATGGTACACATACTTATATTAGTGACCTAACGGTAAGTTTGGAAAATCCTACGGGAACCTCAGTTACCCTTTTCAGCAATATCTGTGCTGCAGAAGACAATTTTGATGTTGCATTTGATGATGGTGCAACGAATACTTATGCAAACTTGCCCTGCCCTCCTACCAGTGGGCTAAGCTACCAACCCAATCAACCCTTGAGTGCATTTAACGGTCAGTTGGCCAATGGAACTTGGACCTTAACCATTGCCGATGCTTTCAACCTTGATGGTGGAAGTCTTGACGCTTGGGCAATTGAAGTTTGTGTGCAGCCTCCTTCTGGGTTAGATGCAGCAATTGCTTCTATTGTTTCACCTACTACCGATCCGCTTTGTGGTAATCCATTCACCCCTGAAGTAGTTTTATTAAATGCAGGAACCACAACACTGAGCTCGGTGGATATCAACTACCGAGTAGATGCAGGAGCCGTACAGACCTTCAACTGGACAGGATCACTGGCCGCAGGAGCTACTACGAATGTAACCCTCAATCCGATCTCCTCTCCCACCCTGGGGGCCCCCGTTACCTTTACTGCCTATACTTCTAACCCCAATGGTGGAACAGATGGCAATAATTCTAATGATACGGCCTCAGTTGCTACCCAGGTAGATCCTACACTCCCTTTGCCTTATGCAGAAGGATTCAATGCAGGAGCAATTCCAGCTAATATTACTACAATCAACCCTGGTACAGATGCTGCTGAGTGGGAACACACCACCTCGGCCAATGCAGGTACTGGAACTGGAAGTATCACCATGAACAACTTTGATGAAGATACTCGTGGTACCATCGATTGGGTATTGCTACCTACCTTCGATTTTAGTGGTCAGACCAACGTCATGATGACCTTCGATGTAGCTTATGCAAGATTTGATGCTACCTACAACGATACACTCATTGTTGCCGTCAATGATGATTGTGGAACCTTGTATACTCCTGTTTATTATGAAGGCGGATCTGATTTGGCAACTGCTGCCGATCAAAACACCCTATTTACACCTAGCGCAGCACAATGGAGAAACGACACCCTAGATCTATCGGCTTATGATGGTCTTTCTGCTGTTAAAATTGGATTTATCAATGTTGGGGGATGGGGTAATGCTGTTTATATTGACAACATCAACATTATCTCTAGCAGTCCTTGTGCAATCACATCTTCCATCACTGCACAAACTGATGTTAGTTGTAATGCGGGGAATAATGGTAGTGCTACGGCTTTGGGTGCTAATGGGGCTACACCTTACAACTACAACTGGAGCAATGGAGCCAATACTGCTACTGCCAATAACTTAGCAGCAGGCACCTATACCGTAACGATCACAGATGCTAGTGCCTGTGAAACAACCTCCACTGTAACCATCAGTCAACCAACTGCACTTAATGTTACTTCAACTACAAACAATGTGGCTTGTAATGGAGGAAATGATGGTTCCGCTACCATCAACGCAAGTGGTGGAACGGCAGGCTATCAATACAATATTGGTTCAGGGAATCAAGGTTCTAACACCTTCTCTAACCTCTCTGCAGGAAGCTATACCGTTACCATTACCGATGCTAATGGTTGTACCGATACTGAAAACTTAAGCATCACTCAACCTACAACGGCACTTTCGGTAAGCACTTCTACTACTGATGTAGCTTGTAATGGGGGAAATGATGGTGCTGTAAACATCACCGCCACAGGTGGAACAGCAGGCTATCAGTATAATATCGGTACAGGAAATCAGGGTTCTAACACCTTCTCTAACCTTTCCGCAGGAAGTTATACCGTTACCGTTACCGATGCCAATGGCTGTACGAGTACTAGAGCATTTACCATTAACGAACCTAGTTCTGGGGTAAGTATTGTAACTTCCACCAACAATGTAAGCTGTAATGGGGGAAGCGATGGGTCTGTAAGCATCACAGCTACAGGTGGAACAGCAGGCTATCAGTATAATATCGGTACAGGAAATCAAGGTTCTAATAGCTTTAACAACCTTTCTGCCGGAAGCTATACCGTTACCGTTACCGATGCCAATGGCTGTACCAATACCAGACCATTTACCATTGGTCAACCCACTGCAATCAGTGCAACAACCAACTCCTCAGGAGAAACCTGTGCTGGTAATGATGGGTCGGCTTCTGTTTCTCCATCAGGAGGAACTGCTCCTTACAACTACAACTGGAGTACAGGAGGTACTACGGCATCCATCAATGGACTTGCGGCAGGCTCTTACAGTGTAACCATCACAGATGCTAACAACTGTACAAATGTACGTTCAGTGGTAGTAGCTAATATTTGTAGTCCTTGCTCTGTAGCCTCTACTGCTAACCGAACTGATGCTTCTTGTAATGGAGTTTGTGATGGTACAGTTAGCATTACGCCAAGTAATGGATCTGCACCTTATAGTTACACTTGGGCCGATGGTGCTTCTGGTGCATCTCGCTCAAACCTTTGTGCAGGCACCTACGAAGTTACGATTGTAGACAACTCAGGTTGTACTGGATCACAAACCCTAGTGATTTCAGAACCTAATGCATTAACCGCTAATGCTAGTAGTTCCTTTACCGCTTGTGTTGCTGCAAGTGGAAATGCTTCAGTTGTTGCCAATGGAGGTACAGGAGCGTACAGCTATAGTTGGAGCACAGGAGCTTTTACGGCCAATATTGCCAATCTCGGTGCAGGAACCTATACGGTGACCATTACCGATGCAAATGGTTGTACCGAAACAGCCTCTACAACAATTGCTACGATCCCACTTCCTCCTACAGCTACGGCTAGTGGAACAGATCTGCTTTGTAATGGAGATGGCAGTGGAGATGCTAGTGTTTCAGCTACTGGAGGAACTGCTCCATTCAATTATACTTGGAATACTGGTGCAACAACTCAAAACATCAACAGCCTTGCTGCAGGAACCTACACGGTGACCGTAAGTGATGCAAATGGATGTACACAACAGGCTAGCATTACCCTAAATGAACCTACTGCTCTAACAAGCAATGCTTCTAGTGTAGATGTTGCCTGCAATGGTGATGTTAATGGAACGGCCTCTATTAGTCCAAATGGTGGAACTGCGCCATATAGCTACAATTGGAGTGATGGTTCTACTACGGCTAGTTTAAATGGTCTTGCGCCTGGTACTTATGATGTAACGGTTACAGATGCCAATGGCTGTGCTAGTACGGCTAGCACTAGCATCAATGAACCAACGGTACTTTCAAGTACTGCGACAGGGACCAACCCAACTAGTGGATCAAACAACGATGGTTCTATTGATCTAAGTGTAACAGGTGGTACAACACCATATAGCTATAATTGGAGTGATGGTTCTAGTGCCGAAGATCCTACAGGTCTTGGAGCAGGTACTTACAGCGTTACCATTACCGATGCGAATGGCTGTACCAGCAATGCTACAGTTACTCTTACAGTACCCAGTGCTATTGATGACACAGAGTTTGTTGAAGATTTCAATGTCTTGCCGAATCCAAATAATGGGCAGTTTGTCGTTCAAATTGAATTGGCAAACACTCAGGATCTCAGTGTAGAACTCGTAGATGTTTTAGGTCGTCAACTGCGCAACTGGCAGTTTGCTGCACAGCAGCAAATTACGATCCCCGTAGACATCAGCGAGCAAGCTGGCGGAATGTACTTCCTCGTTCTGCGTACTGCAGATGGCAAAATGCAAACTCGTAAGGTCAGCGTTGGAAAATAAGATGAGTTTCAATAAGTTAAAAAGCCACAACTCTTGCGAATTGTGGCTTTTTTAATATCCCTCCACTCCCTATTTTAATTTCACCTAACTCAGAATTACCCGAATATTTAATAGAATTGTTAAGCATATTTAGATTTTTTTAACTATTTTTGACTAAGTAATGGGGCATAATTAGTTTTTACTAGAATCACTGAGATTTTTGATGAAGTACAATGCGAAAAACATGAGCGCAGCGAACTGCACTGGCTTGTGCTAGTAGCACAAAAGCTGGGCATATAGCCGTAGCTATCACGAGGCTTTTCAACATAAGCGAAGCGAACTGCGCTGGCTTTTGCCTGTGGCAAAAAGTAGAGCACTAATTCACAAAAAGCTCACTTGATTATATATTAAACTAATTGTGGCGCATTACTTAGTGTTAATATCCCTTTCTTTAAATCAGATCTCAACCACCTTAGCCTTAAAAGATGATAGCCCATCTTTCAATTATGCATGCTAAGCAGAAAAAACAACCAAAGGGGTTAATAAAAAATAACTAATCATTCAAAACCGAACTAAGATGAGTTCAAAGACATGCTTCCGTTTTACGACCTTATTGCTCTGTTTTATTTTACCACTTTTCACATGCGCACAAAGCCCTGACAACAGTAACCTTTGGCAGGATATTGATGAAGGCTTAATTCCTAAAGTTGGTACACGTTATATTCAACCTACAAAATACCGTACAGTACATCTAAACTTGAGTGCATTAAGAAGCCTATTGGATCAAGCACCTATGGAATTTACCCCCATTGCCAAAGCTACACAAACCTTATTGATGCTCCCAATGCCCGATGGCGGATTTGAAGTCTTTGATATTGTAGAATCGCCTATTATAGAACCTGAGCTTGCAGAAAAATTCCCTGAGATTCAGACCTTTTCTGGAGTAAGTGTGGATGACCCTGGCAAATACCTTCGCTTTGACCTAACCCCTCAGGGCTTTCATGCGATGATTCTAACAGCTGGTAAAGGAACCATTTATATTGACCCCTATAGTTTTGGTGGAGGGGATATTCAAAATTACATTTCTTATTATAAAAAAGATTTTGTCCCGCATGCTTCTAAAAGCTTTGTTTGTGGCGTAACGGGCAACTTGGTGAATACCAATGATTTTAATGCCAAAGCGCCTGCTGCATTTGGTTCATGTGAACTAAGAACCTATCGCATTGCAATTGCTGCCACTGGAGAGTATACAGCTTTTCATGGTGGTACCGTTGCCTTAGCTCAAGCAGCACAGGTAACCACTATGAATCGAGTAAATGGTGTCTATGAAAGAGAGATGGCCATTAGAATGAATATTATTGGTAACAATAACCTTATTGTATATGATAATGCAGCTACAGACCCCTATACCAACGGAAATACAGGAGCTATGATTACTGAAAATCAAGCTAATGTTGATGCTGTAATAGGATCAGGTAATTACGACATTGGTCATGTTTTTGGTACTAATAGTGGTGGACTTGCAGGCTTGGGAGTGGTTTGCTTTAATGGTGCTAAAGCTCGTGGAGTAACGGGTAGTGGTGCTCCAGTCGGAGATCCCTTTGATATTGATTATGTTTGTCATGAGGTCGGTCATCAATTCGGATGTAACCATACCCAGAACAACAACTGCAATCGTAACAATGCCACCTCTATGGAACCAGGTTCGGCTTCTACGATCATGGGCTATGCAGGTATCTGTCCACCCAACGTACAAAGTAATAGTGATGACTATTTCCATAGTGTTTCCTTGGAAGAGATGGGGGCTTTTATTACCTCCGCCCCACACAGCTGCCCTGCCACTACCCCTCTGGCAAACAATGCCCCTACGGTATCTGCTCCAGCAGCAAGTGTAACTATACCAGCCAACACCCCCTTCTTTCTAACGGCTACGGGTACAGACCCTGACCCCAATAGCTTAACCTATTGTTGGGAACAAATGGATGCTACGCCTTCTGCGGTAACGATGCCTCCATCAGCAGCCTCTACCTCTGGACCTAATTTCCGATCTTTAGATCCAAGTCCAGATCCTACACGATATTTTCCAAATCTGGCTGATTTAGCAAGTGGTGCAGCAACTACTTGGGAAGTCATTCCTTCGGTTACAAGAACGATGAATTTTCGGGTAACACTACGAGACAATGCAGCAGGAGGAGGATGTACAGACCATGCCGATATGGTGGTCAATGTAGATGATGCGGCAGGACCTTTTGTCGTTACCTACCCTTCCGCAACAGGGATCAGCTGGACTGGAGCAAGTTCCGAAACTATAACCTGGAACGTAGCAGGTACCGATATAGCACCTGTAAGTTGTGCTAATGTCGACATCCTTTTATCTACTGATGGAGGACTAACCTATCCTACAGTACTTGCTTCGAATGTTCCTAATGATGGTTCGCATCCTATCACGGTTCCCAATACCGCAACCACTACTGCTAGAATTATGGTGCGCTGTCATGGAGGCTATTTCTTCGATATTTCGGACAATGACTTTAGCATTATAGCCGCCACCAATGATTATACGCTAACTACAAGTAATAATACGCAAACTATCTGTCCTCCTGCTAATGCTAGCTACACCATAGATGTGGGACAAATTGGATCTTACAGTGATCCTGTTACGCTAAGTGTATCTGGAGTACCAGCTGGAGCTACTTCCAACTTTAGCAGTTCTCCTGTTACGCCTGCAGGTAGCTCTACCCTAACCATTTCTAATACAGCAGCAGCTACACCTGGTACTTATACCCTTACCGTAACGGGCAATAGTACTTCCGGAACTAAAACACTATCCTTAACCCTTACAATCAACGACCCCGCGCCCACTGCGGTTACGCTACTAGCACCAACTAATGGAGCTACGGCAGTACCATTACCCAGCAACTTTAGTTGGACAGCAGCCTCAGGAGCAGGTGTAACTTATGATATTGATATTGCTACAGATCCTGGCTTTACTACAATTGTAGACAATGCCACTGGATTGGGCACAAATGCCTACACCTCCACAGGGCTAGCACCCAACACACAACACTATTGGAGAGTAACGGCATCAAATGCTTGTGGTTCAGCTCCAGTTTCTGCCACTTTTAACTTTACGACAGGAATCCAAGGTTGTGACACCATAGGCAACTATGATCTAGCCACACACAATCCAGCGCTATATGGCGCTCAACCTTTTGGAACAGGTTATATTGCTGGGCACAACTCCTTTGGAGATATTTCTAAGGCCGATTATTTTGATTATTCTGCTGGTGCAAATACACATATTACAGGAGCATATTTTGGTTTTGGTTTTGCCTTTGCTTCCAATCCAACCAATACCTTTAATGTAACGGTTTGGGATGGAACAGGTGGAACTCCTGGTGTAGAATTAGTATCTATACCAATCACTTACCAAGCTGTGCAAACACTCATTGGAGGTGGTGGGAATGTCGCTTTTATTCCTTTTGGTAATATTGCACTGCCTGCCTCTCAACAATTTTTTGTAGGTATTGAATTTACCTATGGAAATGACACTATCGCACTGATTACCAACACAGTGGGAGAAACTACACCTGCTACGGCTTGGGAACAGTGGAGTGACAATAGTTGGCATGCTTATGATGGTGCAGGAAGTTGGGGTATTGGAGTGGCGCACTATATTTTCCCCGTGTTAGGAACAGAACCTACAGCAGCCTTTACACCAACGTCATCAAGTATTTGTCCTTCTGGATCTGTAACTTTCACCAATACATCATCAGGAGCAGCAACTTACGAATGGCTGTTCCCTGGAGCTACACCCGCTACATCTACGGCTACCAATCCAACGGCGACCTACGCTACAGCAGGGTCTT